>JANXZP010000185.1 GCA_025355485.1 Pseudomonadota bacterium | reverse complement strand
CTGCGCGCGCACGCGGTTGACCCAGCCGATCAGCTTGAGGTCGAAGTCGGTGTCGCGGCCGAAGTGGTAGTAAACGCGCGAACGGCCTTCGAGCAGGCCCGGCAGGATCTCGTCGAGATCGGAGATCGGATACGCATCGTCAAAACCGAACGCATCGACCGCACCTTCGGTACCGGCGCGCGGTCCATCCCATGCTTCGCGCGCGGGATCGCGTTCACGGCAGAACAGCAGCGCTTCGCCGTGCTTGCGTCCCGGCACCAGCACGAGTACCGCTTCGGGTTCATCGAAACCGCTGAGATACCAGAAGTCGCTATCCTGCCGGTAGGCGTAGTGGGTGTCGTTGCTGCGGATGCGCGGCGGCGCGGCGGGCAGGATCAGGATCGCATCGTCGCCAGCCATGCGCATCAGCTGCTTGCGACGGCGCGCGTATTCGCTGTTCGGGCTTGCAACGAGTGGGTTCATTTCACTCTGGGCTATTGAAGATGGGTTTTCGGTTTTCAGTGTTCAGTAGAAGCTTGCTGCGATGCTAGCGATCGAGTGCCGAACACTAATGTAACTGGCGTTGCCGATGCGCGCCGTCCACGCAGTCGCCGTGGAGCAGCAACGCGGCGACGCGCACGAATTCGACGATTTCAGCCAGCGCATTCTCGTCGGCTTCGGAGTTTTCGTACGACAGATCTGAAGCGGCGATGCGGCCGATGTCCTCCAGCGCTTCGGTCGCTTCGTCGGACAGCTCGGCGGCCTGCGGCGCCGCGAGACCAAAGCCGCCGAGGAATCCGTTGCACCAGCCGACCAATGCATCGGCGCGCTCGGCAAGCGGCGCGTCGGCGGCGGGCATCAACAATTCGAATCCGAAATCCTGCGCGGCCAGTTGCGCGGTGGTGACCAGGCGCAGTCGATCCAGTGCATCGCCGGGCACCGGCGCGCGCTCGGCTTCCAGCGTCAGGCGCTGGATCCAGTCGTCGCCATCGCAACGGCCTGCGCCGCACAGATAGCCGCAAAGCGAACCGTGCAGTTCGGACGGATCGATCGCCAGACCCGCGACGCGCACTGCCTCGGCGAGCGCCGTGCTGTCCGGCAGATCGATGTCCGGTGAATCGGCGGTGCTCATGCGGCGCGCGTGGATCGTTGCATGCAGGCGATTGTAGCAGCGCGCTCGCCACGTCCGGCAGCGCGAATGTGTTGAGTGTGACCGATGCCCCGCCTAAACTCGGACTTCTGCGCAAGTGATCCGGGGATCGTTCAATTGCAGCAACCAGGAACCGTGCGGTCGACGTGCGCCGATGCCGGCCTCGTGCTGTGGCGTACGCTCGCCTGCAGCGTCGGCTTGCTGCTTGCGCATGCGGCCTGCGCCGACGTGCGCGATTTCCATTTCCAGCACATCAGCGGTGAACACGGGTTGGCGCAGAACACGGTCAGCGCCTTGTTGCAGGATCGCGACGGTTACGTCTGGGTCGCGACCCAGGGTGGATTGCACCGCTACGACGGCCAGGATTACCGGCTGTTCGAGCAGGCATCAGGCGATCCGGCCAGCCTGCCGGACAATTTCGTCACTGCGCTCGCCGAGGGCGAGCCCGGCGCGCTGTGGGTCGGCACCAACAGCGCCTATGTGGCCGAACTCGACCTGGCGAGCGGACATTTCCACCGCCTGTTGCCGGTCGCCCTGGATCACCCGGGCGAACCGGGCAAGCGCGTGCTCGCGCTGTATTACCAGCATGGTCATGGCTTGTGGGTGGCGAGCGATGGCGGCATCGACCTGCTCGATCCTGCGACCGGCCAGCGCCACAGTGTGCTGCGCAATCCGTCGATCGCATCCACGCGCAACAGTTTCGGTTTCGCGACCGATCCGGCCGGAATGGTGTGGGCGACCTTGCCCAGCGGCCTGTACCGGATCGATCCGGTCACCCTGACCACGCAGCGCGTGTCGAGTCTGCCGGGCATCGCCGGCATCCTGCGCGATCGCCGCGGGCGCATGTGGATTTCGGCCGACGGCCTGTATCGACTCGATCCAGTCGGTGGGCAGTTGCAGCGCACCGACCTGCGAGCGCCGAACGCTACCGAAACCGATCGACCGTTGCGGATGATCGAAGACGATCAGGGCAGGCTGTGGCTGACTACCTTGCACAGCGGCCTGATCCGCTACGACCCGGACAGCGGCGCGATGACTGCAGTGCGCGCAAACAGCGCGCAGGTGGACACGCTTCCGCAGGACGAGGTGGCCACCTTGCTGGTGGATCGATCCGGCCTGCTGTGGGTCGGCACCTGGACCGATGGCGTCGTGCTGACCGATCCGCGTGGTGCGCGCTTCGCCTACATTTCCGATCCCGATCCGGCGCATGCGCAGCGTTTCACCAACAGCGTGCGCTCGCTGTACCAGGCGCCCGACGGCACGCTGTGGATCGGCACCGACGGCGACGGAGTGAAACGCTACGACTTGGCGACCGACCGCTTCGTCAGTTACACCCAGCAATTGCGGGCGGCGCTGTCGCCCGAACAGAAAACCCAGAACATCAATGTGCTTGCGGTGCGTCCGGCACGCGACGGCGCACTGTGGCTGGCCACCAACCTGGGGCTGTACTGGCTCGACCCATTGCAAAACCAGGCGCATGCGCAGCCGTTGTCGATTGGCAAAACGGATTCGCAGAACCCGGCGTTGAATCTGCGCTCGCTGGCCAACGCAAGCGATGGCGGCTTGTGGATCGGCACCCAGGCCAACGGCCTGCTCAAGCTCGATGCCGACGGACACCAGGTGTTGCAGATCAATGCAGGCGGCAGCAACGGCCTGAGCAATGCGATGGTCAATTGCCTCTACGAGGAAGCACGCAACGGCGTGCTGTGGATCGGCACCATGGATGGGCTGGATCGGTTGCAGATCGGCAGCGGCAAGCTGCGCCACTTCCTCAACGATCCGCACGATTCGTCCACGCTATCAGGCAATCGCGTACGGGTGATCGTCGCTGCGCGCGATGGCAGCCTGTGGGTCGGCACCCATTCTGGCCTCAATCATTTGCTGACCACGGCGAGTGGCGAGGTGCGCATCCGCCGCTATCCGGTCGCCACCGATACGAGCCATCCGGGCACCCTCTACGGCATCCTCGAAGACCCGCGCGGACGGCTGTGGCTGAGCGGGAACGATGGCCTGGTGCGGCTCGATCCGACCACCGGCGCGCTGCGCCGATTCACCACCAGCGATGGCCTGCAGCATCAGGAGTTCAACGGCGGTGCGTATTTGCAACTCGCCGATGGCAGGCTCGCGTTCGGCGGCATCCGCGGGCTGAACCTGTTCGATCCGGCGGCGATCATCGACAGCGCCTACGCGCCGCCGGTGGTGCTGACCAGCACGCGGATCGGTTCGGATGCCACCGACCGCATCGCACTCGCAGCGCCGGCGCGGTTGCGTTTGCGCCAGCTCGACAGCGTGCTGCGCATGCGTTTTTCCGCACTCGACTATGCCGATCCGCAGGGCATCGCCTACCGTTACCGGCTGGAAGGTTTCGACAAGGACTGGATCGACGCCGACCATCGTCCCGATGCGACCTACACCAACCTCGATGCGGGCGATTACGTGTTCCACGCGCAGGCCACCAACCGCGACGGCGTATGGAGCGGCCGCGAACTGCGGATCCCGGTCACGGTGGTACCTCCGTGGTGGAACAGCGTCTGGGCGCGCATCGTCTATGCATTGCTCGCGCTGGCCGCAGGCGCAGTTGCGTGGCGCATCCTGCAATCGCGACGCCGCCGCGAAGAGGCGTACAACCGCGAGATCAAGCAGCGCGAGCAGCAATTGATGATGGCATTGTGGGGATCGGGCGACGATTTCTGGGATCTGGACCTGCGCACGCAGATGCTGCGCAGGTCGAACGCGACGGGCATGGGCAAGCAATCGTCCGGTACCGCTATGAGCGTGGCGCAGTGGCGCGGCAACGTCGTGCATCCGGACGATGTGGCTGCGGTCGAAGAGCAACTGCGCCAGCACGTGCTGGGCCAGACCGATCATTACGAGAGCGAACATCGCATCCGCCATCCGCGCACCGGCGAATGGATCACCGTGCTCGCGCGCGGCAAGGTCGTCGAACGCGACGCCGAAGGCAATCCGTTGCGCCTGGCCGGTACCGCACGCGACGTGTCGCAAACCCAGTCCAATGAACGCGAACGGCTGATCGCCGGCGAAGTGCTGCGCAGCATGACCGAGGCGGTCAGCGTGATCGACCTGGATTTCAGGTTCGTGTCGGTGAACCGCGCTTTCACCCTGACCACCGGCTTCAGCGAGGACGAAGTGGTGGGGCAGGCGTCCTCGCTGCTCGACAGTTCACAGCACGCGCCCGAGTTCTACCGGCATCTGCGCGAGACGATGGAACAGACCGGCCGCTGGTCGGGCGAAATGTGGCAACGGCGCAAGGATGGCGAGGAGTTCCTGTGCTCGATCGAAGCGGTCGAGGTACTCGAACCCAGCGGCGAACGCGGGCATTTCGTGGTGGTGATCAATGACATCACCGAGCGCAAGCGCGCCGAGCAGGAGCTGCGTTACCTCGCCAACTTCGACACCCTGACCGGCCTGCCCAACCGAGCATTGCTGTCCGAGCGGCTTGCGCGTGCGATCGTGCGTGCGCGCCGGCACGACACCATGGTCGCGGTGCTGTTCCTCGACCTGGACCGCTTCAAGGAAATCAACGATTCGCTCGGCCACACCGCCGGCAATCGTATCCTCAAGGCGGTGGCCGCGCGATTGCAGACCACCACCAAGCCGACCGATACCGTGTCGCGGCTCGGCGGCGACGAGTTCACCGTGGTGATCGAGGACATCACATCCGAGGAAGGCGCGATCGAGGTCGCGCGCAGGATCCTCGATGCGTTCGTGCGGCCGCTGGTGGTGGACGAACGCAGCGAGATCAACATCACGCCGTCGATCGGCATCAGCGTGTATCCGGCGCACGGACTCGCGCCGACCGACCTGCTCAAGCACGCCGATACCGCGATGTACCAGGCCAAGGCAATCGGCCGCAACACGTTCCTGGTCTACACCGAGGCGATGGAAACCCAGACTCGCCAGCGCGCCAACATCACTGCCGCGCTGCGTCGCGCGCTGGATCGCGACGAGTTCCAGCTGCTCTACCAGCCGCGGCTGTCGCTCGCACGCGGCCGGATCACCGGCGTGGAGGCGCTGATACGCTGGCACAGCGAGGAGCTCGGCGAGATGAAGCCGAACGACTTCATCCAGATCGCCGAGGAAACCGGGATGATCCTGCGCATCGGCGAATGGGTGATGCGCGAGGCCTGCCGCACGCTCGCGCAATGGCGGCACGAGGGGTTGGACGACGTCGCGATCGCGGTGAACGTCTCGGTGCTGCAGCTTCTGCGCGGCAACATCTGCGGCTTGATCTCCGCCGTGCTCGCCGAAACCGGCGCACCGGCCGATCGCCTCGAGCTCGAGCTCACCGAAACGATGGTGATGGAAAACGCCGCCGAGACCCGCAACATCCTCAGCCAGTTGCGCGAACTGGGGGTGTCGCTTGCGATCGACGATTTCGGCACCGGTTATTCGTCGCTGGTGTACCTCAAGCAGTTGCCGATCGACATGCTCAAGATCGACAAGGGCTTCATCGCCGACCTGACCAGCGACGCCGACGACGAGGCGATCACCACCACGATCATCACCATGGCCCACTCGCTGGGACTGAGCGTGATCGCCGAGGGCGTCGAGACGCAGCAGCAACTGGATTTCCTGCGCGAACACGATTGCGACGAAATCCAGGGTTTCTGGCTGTCGCAGCCGCTCGATGAAGCGAACTGCCGCGCCTTCATCCACAGCTGGCACCAGACATCGCGCCCGGCGGCAGAGGCGCCGATCGCACCTGCGTATTGACCGGCCTGCACGCTGCGCCTATCGTTGGCGACGCATGACTACCGTCGATTCCATCCAGCAGTTGCACGACCTCGCCGCCCGGGTCGAGCAGCTCGCCGACCTGTGCCGCCATCTGGCGGAGGAAAACCGCTCGCTGCGGCAGAACCATGATCAGCTGGTCGGCGAACGCGCGCAGCTGCTGACCAAGAACGAGCAGGCGCGCTCGCGCGTCGAAGCGATGATCCACCGCCTCAAATCCATGGAGCACAACGCGTGAGCGATCCGGTCAGCGTCCGCATACTCGATCGCGATTACCTGATCGCCTGCGAGCCGGGCGAACGCGAGGGTCTGGTCTCCGCGGCGCACCTGCTCGATGCGCGCATGCGCGACATCCGCGGCGGCAACCGGATGGCCGCGATCGATCGCATCGCGGTGATGGCGGCGCTCAACCTGGCGCACGAGTTGTTGCAGACCCGGCAGGCCAGCGAAGACCGCGACCAGCAGATCACCCGCACCCTGGGCGAACTCAACCGCAAGCTCGACAGCCTGCTCACCGCCGTTTCCATTCGCGGACACGAGCGCGTTTAACCTGCTGCTCACTGTGTCCGGATATACTGCGTGCGCGTCCTCTGCCGTGTACGACAGCCGCGTTTACATTTGCCTTGACCCATAATGCGACCCCGGAAGCTGGCGATGAAGCGGTGCGCAAGTCCGCCACGAGCGGAAAGCCTGATGCTTCAAAGTCCGCCTCCACCTGATCCTCCGGATCAAGGTCGTTGCGCTGGCATCGTCATGGTGGAGGTCGCCTTTTCCTGCGAGCGTCGCCATGGATGACGCGCGGCATGCTCTGCGGATAAAATTGCACGAATCCCGCGCGGCGATTCCTCCGACAACGCGCATCGCCGCCGCCCAGGCTGTCGCCGAAAACTTGCTGCGCCTTCCGGCCGTGCAGAACGCGAACACCATCGCCGGGTACTGGGCGGTCGGCGGCGAGCTGCCCCTGCACAGCCTGATGACGCGACTGCCCGAACGCACGCTCTATTGCTTGCCGATGTTGCAATCGGATCGCACCCTGCGCTTCGCACCGTGGCGTATCGGCGATGCAGTGATCGCCAATCGATACGGCATTCCGGAACCAACCGAAGCCGCGGCGGCCTTGTCCCCTCACGAAATCGATGTAGTGATCCTGCCTCTGGTTGGCTTCACCCGGAAAGGCCACCGGCTCGGCACAGGCGGTGGCTGGTACGACCGCAGTTTCGCGTTCCGCCTGAACGCATCTGCACCGCCGCTGTTGATCGGAATCGGCTTCGCATGCCAGCAGATCGATGCGTATGCCGCGCAGGAATGGGACGTGCCGCTCGACGCGGTCGTCACCGAGCGTGAACTCATCGCCTGCACGCGCTAGCATCGGCGTGCATCGCACACGACAGCATCAGGGGATGATTGAATGAAATACTGGCTGGTCAAATCCGAACCCGATGAGTTCTCGATCGATGCCCTGAAACGAGTCGGTGTCGAGCCATGGAGCGGCGTGCGCAACTACCAGGCGCGTAATTACCTGCGCCAGATGAAAGTCGACGACGGCGTGCTGTTCTATCACTCCAGTTGCGCCGAGCCCGGTGTGGTCGGCGTGGCGAAAGTCGCGACTGCCGCGTTTCCGGATCCGACCCAGTTCGATCTGCGCAGCGACTACCACGACCCGAAAAGCAGCCCGGAAGAGCCGCGCTGGTTTGCGGTGGATGTCACGTTCGTGCGCAAGCTCAAACGCGTTGTTGCACTCGATGAACTTCGCGACCTCGCCGATGCGCTCGGCGACTTCGCACTGATCCGTCGTGGCAACCGCCTGTCCGTCCTGCCGGTGACCGCCGCGCAGTGGAAAACCATTCTCGCCCTCGAATGACACCGACCGTATCAGCCATGAGCAAAGACGAACAGAAACGCCAGTCTGCCGAAACCGCTTTGCGTTTCGTCGAAGACGGAATGATCGTCGGCGTCGGCACCGGCTCGACCGTCGCGTATTTCATTGATGGACTCGCGCGCATGCGCGATCGCATCAAGGGCACCGTGTCGAGTTCGGAACAGAGCACGCAACGGCTGCGCGCCCACGGCATCAAGGTGTTCGATCTCAACGCGGTCGGTTCTTTGCAATTGTATGTTGATGGCGCCGACGAATGCGATCCGAACCGCTGCCTGATCAAGGGCGGCGGCGGCGCGCTGACGAGAGAGAAGATCATCGCGCAGGTCAGCCATCGTTTCGTGTGCATCATCGACGCAGCCAAGCAGGTCGATGTGCTCGGTCGTTTCCCGTTGCCGATCGAAGTGATCCCGATGGCGCGCAGCTCGGTTGCCCGCGCGATCGATGCTCTGGGCGGCCAGCCGGTATGGCGCGATGACGTCGTCACCGACAACGGCAACGGGATCCTCGACGTGCACGGACTGCGGATCGCCGACCCGGTCGGACTGGAACGCGCACTCAATCAAGTCCCTGGCATCGTCACAGTCGGGCTGTTCGCACAGCGCCCGGCAGATATCGTAATCGTGGACGGGTTGCAGCGAAGCTGAAAACGACAGCTTCGTTGGAAGATGGCGTTGGGATTTTGTTAGCAAGCAAGCATCCATGCGTCCGTTTCCGGCCGCACCTCCGTGTGCGGGCGCTCGCCCTACTCTTGCATGCAAGCCTGCGCAGGCAGAGCACCGCCAGCACCCATAAATGCAAGCGCCCTCCCCGTGACCCACTCCCGGAAAGCCGGGCCAATCTAAAGTAGAGACTTCGACTGCATGGGCCCCGTGACAAACGAGGAGTCAGGCAATGAAGAAGTCCCGTTTCACCGAGGAGCAAATCGCATACGCGCTTAAGCAGCCCGAGTTGGGCATGGCGGTAGGCGAGATCTGTCGCAAGATGGGTATCGCGGAGGCGACGTTCTACGTGTGGCGCAAGAAGTACGGTGGACTGGGTCCGTCCGAGCTCAGGCGCCTGCGGGTGCTGGAAGAGGAGAACCGCAAGCTCAAGCAGTTGGTGGCCGACCTGAGCTTGGACAAAGCGATGCTGCAGGAGGTGGCGACGTCCCCCCGCTTTTGAGTAGCACGCTGATCTGGAGTCCAATCCCTCAACCCGAGGAGATTGGACGTGAAGAAGCGTTTTTCCGAAGAGCAGATCATCGGCTTCCTGCGTGAGGCCGACGCCGGCATGCCGGTCAAG
>JANXZP010000184.1 GCA_025355485.1 Pseudomonadota bacterium | reverse complement strand
ACCCTGCATCCGAACCGCGTGGTGAAGATCAAGTCTACCGACGGCAAGGACACCGAACTCAGCGCGACCAACGTGATCCTCGCGCCGGGCTCGACGCCGATCGAACTGCCGTTCGCGAAATTCGACGGCAAGACCATCGTCGACAACGCCGGCGCGCTGGATTTCGACACTGCCCCCAAGCGTCTGGGCGTGATCGGCGCGGGCGTGATCGGACTGGAACTCGGCAGCGTGTGGCGACGTCTTGGCAGCGAAGTCACGATCCTCGAAGCGCTGCCGGATTTCCTCGGCGCGGCCGATCCGGATATCGCGAAAGTGGCGTTCAAGGAATTGACCAAACAGGGCCTCGATATCCAGTTGAATGCGAAAGTCGGCAAGGCCGAACTGAAAGGCAACGAAGTCGTATTGACCTACACCGGCAAGGACGGCGAGAAGACCATCACCGTCGACAAATTGCTGGTATCGGTCGGGCGTCGCGCCGCAACCAAGGGCGTGCTCGCGGAAGGCACCGGCGTGCAGGTCGACGATCGCGGCCGCATCCAGGTCGATGAGCACTGCCACACCGGCGTCGATGGCGTGTGGGCGGTCGGCGATTGCGTGCGCGGGCCGATGCTTGCGCACAAGGGCAGCGAGGAAGGCATCGCGGTTGCCGAACTGATCGCCGGATTGCCCGGCCACGTGAACCTCGACACCGTGCCGTGGGTGATCTACACCGAGCCGGAGATCGCGTGGGTCGGCAAGACCGAAGCCGAACTCAAGGACGCCGGCATTCCGTACAAGACCGGCAGCTTCCCGTTCGCGGCGATCGGCCGTGCTGTCGCGATGAACGAGCCAGCCGGCATGGTGAAACTCATCGCTCACGCCGAAACCGATCGCCTGCTCGGCGCGCACATGGTCGGCGCCTGCGTGTCCGAATTGATCCACGAAGCCGTGGTGACGATGGAGTTCAAGGGCGCCGCCGACGACCTCGCCCGTATCTGCCACGCGCATCCGACGCTTTCCGAGGCCGTCCACGAGGCCGCGCTCGCGGTGGACAAGCGCGCGATCCACAAGGCGAATTGAGGTGAAAGCGCGTCACATTCTGCGGCTCGCAGCGTTTCTCGCGTGCAGCGCAATTTCGATCGCGCTGCACGCTTCGGAATCCGCCGAGCAGGCAGCACCAGTGGCTACTTCGACCTCCGTGGATTCGTCCACGCCCGAACCATATCGTAGGCAGGACTACGCGATTCGCCTTCATCGGACGGCAGGAAGGGTCGGAAAGGAATATACGGTCACCATACTTGGCGATCGCAGCGTCACGTTTGTCGCAACCAGCAATGCGCTTAGCGATAGGCAATGTTGCGATTTCGTCCGCAAGATGACCCTATCTGTCGAAGACTACGACAAGCTCGTAAAGCGGATTGAAGCGATGAATTTCGACGAGCTTGAGGCGACCTATCCCTTGGTAGATGGACATTTCGTCGCGGTGATGGATTCTTCCGCAGCGATCACTACTGTATCGGGTCCATTTGGCACGCATGCGATCGATCGATCGGAAATCGAGCCCTGCGAAACAGAATTCCGGAAGCAACGGGACAACCACCCGCCAACGCCATCAATGGAAGTGACCAGAAAAGACGGAAAAGTCATTTCGCTTGAGGATCCCTTGGAACGAGCGGTTCCAGCCCCTGACAGTGTTTGCGAGCTCGAGTCGACTATCGATCACGTGACCGGCGCGGACAAGTGGTATCAAGAACTTTACGACGAGGCGATCAAGGTGACGACCCCATCGCCACACTGATTTGCCAAGTTCGCTCTTGAGTGGGAGACAATGGACTGACGTCCACACCACCCATCGGCGTGCGCGGCGCCTCATCTGGCCCGCCGGCATAGCCGCCGGGCGTTCGCCGTCATGCGGTCTGTTACCGGCAGTTCGCAGGCGCCACGCCCCACCCTGCCTTTAGTCACGTGCCTTGGATGGCGCTGCGGGCTATCATCGCAAGGCTGTGTTGGGCGCATCCAAGCGCTGTTGCCTTCCCTCTTCCGACCCGAGGTCCCATCCGATGACACGTCCTCCCACCGCTCGGCTGTTGCCGATGCTGATCGCCGCCAGCCTTGCCATGACCGCTGGCATCGCCACCGCCGCCGACAGCAAGACGCCCGCCGCCAAGCCTGCCATGACCGCCATGTCCTTCAATGCCTCCAACCCGTTCTATGCGCCGAGCAAGCTGCAGTACCAGGCGCCGATGTTCGACAAGATCAAGGACGGCGACTACGCGCCCGCGCTGGATGCCGGCATGGCGCAGCAGCGCAAGGAAATCGATGCGATCGTCAAGACCAAGGCCGCGCCGAACTTCCAGAACACCATCGTCGCGATGGAGCGTAGCGGCCTGTTGCTGACCCGCGTCTCGAAGGTGTTTTTCAACCTCAGCCAGTCGACCACCGACGATGCGATCCAGAAGATCGAGGCCGAGTTCTCGCCGAAGCTCTCGCAGCATTCCGACGCGATCTTCCTCGACGGAAAACTCTTCGCACGCGTGAAAGCGGTGTACGACCAGCGCGCCAAGCTGCACCTGGATCCGGAGTCCTATCACCTGGTCGAGCGCTACTACCAGATGTTCGTGCGCGCCGGTGCGCAGTTGGACGATGCCGGCAAGACCACGATGAAGTCGCTCAACGAGCGCCTCGCGACCCTGTCCACCCAGTTCGGCCAGAATGTGCTCGCCTCCACCGCCGCAGGCGCGGTCGTGGTGGACAACAAGGCCGACCTCGATGGCATGTCGGACGCCGACATCGATGCCGCCGCCGCCGCTGCGAAGGGACGCAAGCTCGATGGCAAGTGGCTGCTGACGCTGCAGAACCACACCACCCAGCCGCAACTGTCCTCGCTGAAGAGCCGCGCGCTGCGCGAGAAGATCATGAAGGCGTCGCTGATGCGCAGCGATACCGACGGTCCAAACGATAACCGCGCGACCATTTCCGAAATGGCGCAACTGCGCGCGCAACGCGCCAAGCTGCTGGGTTATCCGAACTTCGCCGCCTACACGCTCGAAGACCAGATGGCGAAAACCCCCGAAGCCGCGAACGACCTGATGAAGCGCGTCGCCGCGCCCGCCGTCGTCAATGCCAAGGCCGAAGCCGCCAAGATCCAGGCGCTGATCGATGCGCAGGCCGCCGCCAACCACACCGCGAGCTTCAAGCTGCAGCCGTGGGACTGGGACTTTTATGCCGAACAGGTGCGCAAGGCCGAGTACGACCTCGACGAGTCGCAGATCAGGCCCTACTTCGAGCTCGACCGCGTACTCGAGGACGGCGTGTTCTTCGCCGCCAACGAACTCTATGGCCTGACCTTCAAGCCGCGCACGGACTTGCCCGTCTACGATCCCGAC
>JANXZP010000180.1 GCA_025355485.1 Pseudomonadota bacterium | reverse complement strand
CAAAGATCGGTGCAACCAAGCCGCAGCACTTGCATGTCGTGGACTTGTTGGCCTTGCGGCCGCGCTGAAGCCTTTCGCCCCAGCGAGCCGCACATCATACAGCCAACACCCCGTACGTCAATAGCTCAAAGGAGGATTTTTTTCGACTTCGCGCCCACCGCGGATGAACGCAGGCCAGCCTACTGCGGCACAAGCTTGACAGTCGGCAGGCACTGGCCGAACGTCGCGTCAGGCCATCTGCTGGACGACCCGCATGCTCAGACTGACACGCCTGCCGGCGCCGATCCTGCTGGCGCTGTGCGCGCTGCTGATGCTGCCTGCATCGGCGCAGGACTCTGCGCGCACGAACGCAGATGCAAGTACCACAGCGAGATCGTGGGTCGAGTTGCATGGCCATCGCTATACGATCGAGATCGCGCAAACCGAAGCGCAACGCGCGCGCGGATTGATGTTCCGCACCAGCATGCAACGCGATCACGGCATGTTGTTCATCCACAGCGTTGAAGTGCCGCTGGCGTACTGGATGAAGAACACCCAGATCGCGCTGGACATTTTCTATTTCGACCGCGAACGCAGGATGGTGTCGGTCTCGAGGCGCACGCCACCCTGCGACCGCGGCGACGCATGCCCGCCGTACTACAGCGAAGGCCCGGCGCAGTACGTGCTGGAACTCAACGCCGGCGCGGCTGATCGATTGCATGTGAAGAGGGGCGACCGGCTAATTTTCGGACCGCGCATCCCGCTGAACCCACCGCCTGCAACGCCTTGATCGCGACACAGCACAGACCCATATCGGCAGGATGAATACTCAGCCCGACACGAAAGCAAGCGAACTGCCCACGTGGGACGCGCTTGCGCGCATGGATGACGACGCGTTGCCGTTGCTCGGCACCGCGCTGCTGATCGCACGCGACGAATACCCCGAGCTGCAACCCGCGCATTACGACGCGGTAGTGCAGGGATACGCGGATGCGCTGCGGGCCGAAGTGCAGGCGCAGGATGCGGCACCCGCGCGGATGGCGGTGATCAACCGGTACCTGTTCGAGGAGCTCGGCTTTGGCGGCAACAACGACGCCTACAACGATCCGCGCAACAGCTATCTCAACGACGTGTTTGATCGCAAGCTCGGCATTCCGATTTCGCTGGCCGTGGTGCAGATGGAGATCGCGCGTCGGCTCGACGTACCGCTCGACGGCATCTCGTTTCCAGGGCACTTCCTGGTGCGGTTGCCGGTGGACGACGGCATCTTGGTCATGGATCCGTACAACAAGGGCCGTTCGCTGAGCGCGGACGAGTTGCGCGACCGCATCAGTTCGCACTTCGGCGGGCAATCGCCGGACGACACCGAACTGCTGCACATCCTCGCGCCCGCGTCCCATCGCGCAATCCTGCTGCGCATGCTGCGCAACCTCAAGGCGCTGTACGTCGAACAGGACGACTGGGAACGCGTGGCGCGCTCGGCAGACCGCCTGCTCAAGCTCTCGCCGGGCCTCGGCGAGGAAATACGCGATCGCGGCTTGGCCTATCTCAAACTCGGCCATCTGGCCGGCGCACGCGAGGATCTCGCCCGCTATCTCGCGGTGCAGCCCGAAGCACCGGACGTCGAGGCGATCCACGGACTGCTGATCGATGCCACCGGCATGGCGCAGCGTCTGAACTGAGCGCATACGGCTGGTGCGAGTGCGCGGAAACCTACTCGCTGCGCTCGGAGTGTTGTTAGGCTCGCGCATCCGGCGCTCGCCAAGCAACCCGGCCACTCGCTCCTGCTCGTGGCTTTCGACCTCGCACGCGATGCGCGTATAGCGCTTCACTGAAGCCGCCATCGCGTCAGCGGGAGGTCTCAACCATTTCAAAGTCGTCCTTGGTCACGCCGCAATCAGGGCAGACCCATGTATCGGGTACGTCTTCCCAGCGCGTGCCGGGCGGGATGCCTTCTTCCGGCAATCCCAAGGCTTCGTCGTAGAGAAAACCGCAGACAACACACATCCAGGTGCGGTAGGTGGTAGTGGCGGAGGTGGACGCGGTCATTGCAGTAGGTTCGCTGGCGACACAAACTGTGATTTTCGCACTTCGCGCAACGTGGGGGAAGCGAGCATGCGCAATCATTGGCCCAAGCGCGGTCTGTACGCGATCACGCCCGAAGAAACCGACACCCACGAGTTGCTGTGGCGCGCCGAGGTCGTTCTCGATCAGGGCGCCGTGCTGATGCAATACCGCAGCAAGAGCGCCGACGCCGCACTGCGGGCGGAGCAGGCGCTCGGCCTAAAGCTGCTGTGCCTGCCCTATGGCGTGCCGCTGATCATCAACGACGACGTCGAACTCGCGCGTGCGATCCAGGCCGACGGCGTGCATCTTGGCGCGGACGACGCCGATCTCGCGGCCGCGCGCGCGCGACTCGGCGTCGATGCGCTGATCGGAATGTCGTGCTACGGCAGCATCGAGCGCGCCGAAACCGCGGTAGCGCAAGGCGCGGACTACCTGGCGTTCGGCGCCTTCTTCGCGAGCCCGACCAAACCGGAAGCGCAACTAACGGACGCCCGCGTTCTGCGCGAAGCGCGGCGCTTCGGCCTGCCGCTGGTCGCGATCGGCGGCATCCGGCCGGAGAATGTCGGAGCGTTGCGCGACGCCGGCGCCGATCTGATCGCGGTCATCTCCGGCCTGTGGAGCGCGCGCGAACCCACCGACGCCACGCGTGCCTACGTCGCCGCCTTCAACTCGCCTTCCCAGCGACCCGAGCACGTGGCTGCGAGCAATCACGCACTGTTCCAGCGCGCATTGGAGTTGATGCCGGGCGGCGTGAATTCGCCGGTTCGCGCATTCAAGTCGGTCGGCGGCGAACCGTTCTTCGCGCAGCGCGCGCATGGCGCGTACTTGTGGGATGTCGAGGGCAAGCGCTACATCGACTACGTCGGTTCATGGGGACCGATGATCGCCGGCCACGCGCATCCGCAGGTGCTCGAAGCGGTAGCGCGCACGATGCACGACGGCCTTTCGTTCGGCGTGCCGAATCCGCTCGAAGTAACGATGGCCGAAACCATCGCGCGACTGGTTCCGTCGGTCGAGATGGTGCGCATGGTGAACTCCGGCACCGAAGCGACATTGTCGGCGATCCGGCTCGCGCGCGGCGCGACCCGGCGCACGCGCATCGTGAAATTCGAGGGCTGCTACCACGGCCACGGCGACAGCTTCCTTGTGAAGGCAGGCTCCGGCGCATTGACCCTCGGCGTGCCGGATTCGCCTGGCGTACCCAAGGCGCTCGCCGACCTCACGCTCACCCTGCCCTACAACGACTTCGATGCAGCGACTGCAATATTCGATGCGTACAGCGACCGCATTGCCGCGCTGATCATTGAGCCGATCGCCGGCAACATGAATTGCATCCTGCCGCGCGATGGCTACCTACAGCATCTGCGTGCGCTTTGCAGCAAGCACGGCGCACTGTTGATCTTCGACGAGGTGATGACCGGTTTCCGCGTCGCACTTGGCGGCGCGCAGGCGCTGTACGGCGTCACCCCCGACCTGACCACCTTCGGCAAGATCATCGGCGGCGGCATGCCGGTCGGTGCGTACGGTGGACGTCGCGACCTGATGCAGCAGATCGCGCCGAGTGGCCCGATCTACCAGGCGGGCACGCTCAGCGGCAATCCGGTCGCGATGGCAGCCGGGCTCGCGACGCTCGAGCTGATTCAGCAGCCGGGCTTCTACACCGAACTCGACAAGCGCACACGCATGCTCACCGATGAACTGCAAGCGGTCGCCGATGAGTTCGATCTGCCGTTCAGCACCAACCGCGCCTGCGGCATGTTCGGCCTGTTTTTCAGCGCGACCAAGGTCGAAAGCTACGCGCAGGCGACCGCCTGCGATGTCGCGATGTTCCGGAAGTTCTTCCACGGCATGCTCAAGCGCGGCATATATCTGGCGCCTTCGGCGTTCGAGGCCGGCTTCCTTTCGTCCGCGCACAGCGAGCTTGACGTCGCCGCAACCGTCATCGCCGCGCGCGAGACCATCACGGAGATCCGTCGTGGCTGAGTCGAAAAACCGATCCGATGGATTGCGGCTCGAGACCATCGCAATCCATGCGGGCGCCGAACCCGATGCCCAGACGGGCGCGATGGCGCCGCCGATCCATCTCGCAACGACGTTCGAGCACGGGCCAGCCGGCGAGCGGATCGCAGGTTACGAATACCAGCGCGAAGGCAATCCGACCCAGGATCGGCTGGAAGCCGCGCTAGCCGCGCTGGAAGGCGGCGAGGCGGCGCTCGCATTCGCATCCGGCATGGCCGCGACTGCCGCGCTGCTCGAATCGCTGCCGAACGGATCGCGCATCCTGATTCCCGACGATTGCTACACCGGACTTCGCGTTTTCGCGCAGGAGTTTCTGCCCGAACGCGGCATCGCGTCCGCGATCGTCGAGATGGGCGATCTCGACGCAGTACGCACAGCGTGCGCTGATGGGGTTGCGTTGATCTGGTCCGAAACACCATCGAATCCGCGTCTGAAGATCTGCGATCTTGCGGCGCTTGCGCAGATCGCGCACGCCGCCGGTGCGCTGCTGGTTTGCGACAACACGTTCGCCACCCCGGTATTGCAACAACCGCTCGCACTCGGCGAAGATGCGATCATGCATTCGACCACCAAATATCTCGGTGGACATGG
>JANXZP010000138.1 GCA_025355485.1 Pseudomonadota bacterium | reverse complement strand
TCCCGACAATCTGTCGGCGTTCGCAGCGACCCGCGCCAGCGACGGCGCAATGACCGTGATGGTGATTTCGAAGGTGCTGAGCGGCACGACGCCGGTCAGCGTGAACCTCGCGAACTTCGCGCCAGGCAGCAGCGCGCAGGCATGGCAACTGACCTCGTCCAATGCGATCGCGCGGATCGCGGACGTGCCGGTCGCTTCCGGCAAGCTTTCCACGACGGTGCCTGCGCAAAGCGTCACCCTGTTCGTGGTCGCCGCCGGCAGCAGCAGCACGAACCATCCTCCGGTCGCGGTTGCTTCGGCGAACCCGACCAGCGGCACCGCGCCGCTTGCAGTGAATTTCAGTTCTGCTGGCTCATCCGATAGTGACGGCAGCATTGCTGCATACGGGTGGAATTTCGGCGACGGCGGAACCAGCAGCAGCGCGAATCCAAGCCACACCTACACGACGGCGGGGAATTACAGCACAGTGTTGACGGTCACCGACAACCTGGGCGCAACCGGCACCAGCGCGGTGAACATCAGCGTCACCAATAGCGTCGTACAAATAGCGGCGCCATCGAACCTGCAAGCCGCGCTCACCGCCCGCCACAGGATCAGCCTGACGTGGACGGACAATTCGAACAACGAACAGGGCTTCGCGATCGAACGCGCGACGTCGCCATCGACGACGTACACGCAAGTCGGCCAAGTCGCAGCGAACGCGACACATTTCGTGCAGGTCAGTGTTGCTGCCGGCACTTATTCGTATCGCGTGCGCGCCTACAACAACAGCACCGGGCAGTACTCGGCATATTCGAACACGGCGACCGCGACAGTGAAGTAGTGCGAGGAACAGGGAGCAGCGGCAGTGGATCGCTGCAGGTGATCAGCGGGAGGGAACGGGGCCGGAGCCGAGTATCGCGTCGACCGCATACTCGCTCCGGCCCTTTTTCTACGGTCGATCCGGCTACTGGTTGATGTGCACCGAATCGGTGCCGTGGATCTGGCTTCCGCCAATGGTCCGGCCCGTCAGCACGCCCAGCGTGTCGCCGATCTGGAAGGCAGTGGCTTTCACCGTGAAGCGGCAGACCAGGTCCGCTCGCCCATCGCCATTCACGTCACGCCCACGCACGTCGCAGGAGGACAGGCTCGCCTCGCTTCCCACGTGGCCGAAGGTCAGCGACGTCTTGTCCACCCTGCCAGGCGCATCGAAGCTCGCGCTGGAAAGGATAGCGACCGGAACATTGATGTCGTTCGCCAGGCTGATGTTGTTGAGGTTGGTGCCGGGCCGGATGTCGATGGCGACTTGGATAGGTGGCGGGACGAAAGCTTCGAGCGTCGAGATCGCGGCACCATTCGCCCCATTCCCCGCGACATACATCACTCCGCTGATGCCCTGCGGTTGGGGACTCGTACGAGCCGTCGGGATCGGTGCAAGGGTTGACCAGGTGTTCGTGGCCGGATCGTAGGCTTCGACGGTGTTCACATTGCTGATGCCGTCGTAGCCGCTGACAGCATAGAGGATGCCGTCCACAGCACCTGCTCCGACGCCTTCGCGCGCGGTCGGCATCGACGCCTTCGTTGTCCATGTATCAGTGACGGGATCGTAGACTTCGAGCGTCGCAAGAACCCCATTGTTCGCGCTGTTGTCGCCGCCCACGACGTAGAGTTTGCCGTTGATGACTGCGCCGCCCATCTGCGAGCGCGCCGTCGGCATGGGAGCCTTGGTAGTCCACGCATCGGCGACGGGATCGTAGACTTCGAGCGTGCTGATGCCGGTGCACGGGCCGCACGGTCCAAATCCACCCACGACATAAAGCTTGCCGGCGATCACGCCAGCCGCCGCCGCCGAGCGGGATGTCGGCATCGCGGCCCCACCGGCCCAGGTATCGGTGGTCGGGTCGTACACTTCCAACTTGTTTGTGGTGTTGATGCGGCAATCCGAAGTGACGCAACCACCCACGATGTACAGTTTTCCAGCGATCACACCCGCAGACGCGCCGCCGCGATCCGTTGGTATCGGGGCCTTGGTGGCCCAGGTGTCTGTGGTTGCATCGTAGACTTCGTTCGCAGTCGTGAGAGACCCCGTCACGACATAGAGCTTGCTGCCGATCGCACCGCTGGTCGTGTACGCGCGGGCCGTCGGCATCGGGGCCATGGTGGTCCATGTGCCGGTCGCAGCTTGTGCGTTGCCTGCGACCATCAGCATCAGCCAGCACACAGCCTTGCTCAGCCCGGACACGTTGCGGAAAATCCTGCTGGTACCGATCATGGTGCTCCCCCTGTTGAGTGCATTGTTGTTCATTCGCGCGCGACTTTGGCCGGATCAATCGCATTCGGGAATCGCCGAACCCGCGATGGCGAAACTAGGTTCCGCCGTATCTACGCTCTTTTCTGTTGTCTGTACAGCACTCGAAACCACAGTTGCGCCAGCCGCCCGCGCGCACTAGCCTGCCTTGCATCGCGCCGTCGGCGCGTTGGAGCCAATGCCGTCATGACGCCACTCAGGGGATGGTTCGCGCTGGCCGCTTGCGTGGCGCTCGTCCTCACGACGGGCTGTTCCCGGCATGCGGACGGCGAGGCATCGAATGCCAGCGGCGCAGCCGACCGCGCCAGGAATGCTGAAACCTTCGTGGCACGCGCGAACGTCCAGCTCGAAGACCTTCGCGCTGCATCGGCGCGTGCGTGGATGGCCGCAAGGACGACGTCGGACGCAGCTATGCGAAAGATCGTGGCCGACAACGAGACAAACCGATTCGTCCTGCTCGACCGCCTCATCGAAGAATCCACAGGCTTCGATGGGCAGGCGCTGAAACCGGAAACCGCGCGAGCGATCCAGCGGTTGCGCCTGTTGAGCGTGACGCCCGTGCCGCACGACGCGACGAAAATCGCCGAGATCGCGGCCATCACCGTGCGCCTACGGACGGCCTTGGAACCGGGCATATTTTGCAAGAGCGACGATGAGGCGTCCTGTCACCCGCAGGCGGATGTACCGATCGTGCTGGACAACGGCCGCGATTACGACGAGCGCCTCGAGGCCTGGTCGATTCGGCATAAGGGCACTGCGACGATGCGCAAGGACTACGCGCGTTTCGTCGAACTGGCCAACGACGGCGCGAAGCGCCTGGGTTTCGCGAACGCCGGCGAATACGCGCGTGCGCGCTACGACATGGACGCCGACGCACTGCAAACGCAAACCGATCGCCTGTGGAGCCAGGTCAAGCCGATGTATTACCAGTTGCAGTGCTACACACGGCTGCGGCTGATGCAGCACTACGGCCCGCGCGCGCAGGCCGACGGCATGATCCGCGCGCACTTGGCTGACGGCTTCCGGCCAGCGGATTGGAACGATCAGTGGGATCTGCTCGCGCCGTATCCGGACGCCGCGAAACCAGCAGCCGATGCGCAATCGCCAAGCGCGGATGCCATCGACCTTGTCATGCGCTCCAGGGAAGGCCAGCCATTCCTGTTCCGGCACCGCGATGGCGATCCGCTCGCTACCGCACTCGTCGCGGTCGGGAGCATGGCGCGCGCGGCAGGGCCAGAAAACGTCGCGAATCCGGCATCGCAACCGGGCGATCCGCGGGCAACGATCAATGCGCAAATGCGAACCGCGTTCGATGTCTTCGCGACACTGGCATTCGCGATGACCGCCGAGCACTGGCGCTGGGGGGTGTTCGACGGCTCGATCAAGCCCGCCGATTACAACAAGGCGTGGTGGGCGATGCGCGCGAAGTACGAAGGCATCGCCCCGCCTTCACCGCGCGATGAACGCACGTTCGACGCGGGCGCCACGTTCGGCATCGCCGATAACTATCCGCAGATCGGACTCTTCCTCGCCGGCATCCTGCAATTCCAGATCGACCGCGCGCTGTGCAAGTCCGCCAATGGAGGTTCGAAATACGGATGTGACATGGAGCACGATGCAAGGACCGTTCAACGCTACCGTACGATGCTCGAACGCGACGAAAGCCAACCCTGGCAGAAGCGGCTCAAGGAATTCACCGGCGACGACCGCATCGACGCCGGTGCGATGCTCGAATACTTCGCGCCGTTGCTCGCGTGGCTGGATCGGCAGAGCAAGAGCGCGCAATGCGGCTGGGAAGGCAACTTCGCCAGCGGGCCGGCGACGGCGTCCGTCATCGAACCGACGACAAACTGACGCACAGCCCAATCATCACTGGAGATTGACATGCGCATGCTCAGCCTGATCCTGATCGGAATCGTCGCGTTCGAACACCTGTACTTCATGTACCTGGAAATGTTCGTATGGACGACGAAGAAGACGCGGCGCGTCTTTGGCACAACGGAGGAGTTCGCCGAGGCAAGCAAGTCGCTGGCCGCGAACCAGGGCCTCTACAACGGATTCCTTGCTGCCGGTTTGGTCTGGAGCCTGCTGCAACCCGACGCCGCGTTCGCCCTGCAAACGAAGATTTTCTTCCTCGCATGCGTGATCGTCGCCGCGATCTACGGCGCGCTCAGCGTCAAGCGCAGCATCCTGTTCGTGCAGGGCGTTCCGGCGATGCTGGCGCTGGCTGCGGCGTTGATGGTGGGGTGAACATGGGAAATGTCGCTGTCAGCATTCCCATGAGACTGCATCTCCTGTGCGCAGCACTGGTTGCGCTGTCTTCCAGCGCCATCGCCGTCGAGTCGATGCGAATCGACGGTGTGCCGGTCTACGGTCGATTGCACGATGTGTCGGCTGATGAGCTGCGCGAAGCCGTTGCCGACACGAAATACGATCTCGGCGAGAACCCATCTTCGATCGAGGTGATGGGCCCTGATGCGATGCGGGCTTACTTGCCGGACCGGGAACTTGGATGGATCCCGGAACGCCGCATCAAGTGCTGTGTGAAACGTCGATGGGGTCTAGATGGAATGGACATCAGCGGCAGCCCCAACGTACATCGCTTCATAAGGACCGCGAACGAAGCATACGTCTTCCCTCTCCCCAACCCCCTCAAGCCGCATCGTGACGATCTGCGCCTGCGGCGTCTGGACGCCTCGTCACGTGCTGGACTCGTACGCTTCCTCGGCTACGAGCAAGACTGGTTTCATGGCTTTGATAACAGGATATGGACCGACGACAAATTACCTCCAAGCGTGGGCTTCGTCTTCAGGCAGGGACAATCCGAACTCGTACTGTTCATCATCGACGGTGGCCGGGTGACCGGCACCTTTAACGGAGAGCACAAGAGCGGAACCCTGGAGGGATCTGCGTGGAAGGGACTTGAATCATGGAAACATCGGTACGCACTGCCAGAGATGGGTTCGAAATAGTTTCGAGACCAAGAAACGGTGTCAGATACGCTTCTCTTTCATCCATCACTACATCTCATCCGTAGGCTCCAGCGCCACCGCTTCCTGCGGCACTTCCGGCAGCCTTGTGGTGTGGCGCGCGTAGCCGCTCCACAACACCCACCCGATCGCGGTGAACACGGCGGCAGTCAGCGCCAGATGCATCCCGCTGTGGCTGGCCAGCGGCGAAACCACGCCGGCGACGACGGCATTGAGTACGAGGCCGATGAAGGCCTGCGCGGACGATGCGCTGCCGCGCTGGCGCGGATACATGTCGAGCAGCGCGATGGTCAGGATCGGGAACACCAGCGCCACGCCGAACGCGGTGGCCATGATCGGCAGCACCGCCAGCGGCAGCAGCAGCGACGCGCCGAACACATGGAATACGAGCGGATGCAGGTTCGGCGCGAATGCGTTGAAGGTGATGTTGACCACCGCCGCCGCGCCGCCAATCGCGCTGCCCAGGTTCGCCATCCGCAATCCGCTGATCTTTCCGGCCATGCGTCCGGATGTGAATGCGCCGAGCATCATGCCGCCGATGGTCGGCGCGAAGAACCATGCGAACTGGCGTTCGTTCAACTTCATCAGGTCGAGCACGAACACCGGCGCCGACGCGATATAGATGAACAATGCATTGAAGTTCATCGAACCGGCGATGGCGAGCTTCACGAACACCTTGTTGCCCAGGATCGCGCGATTG
>JANXZP010000124.1 GCA_025355485.1 Pseudomonadota bacterium | reverse complement strand
CTGCGCGCGTGGGAATCGGAAGACTACTGCCGCGCGAAACTCGGACGCGGCGCGCTGGGCAGCATCGACCCTACGAAAATGAATGTAGTGGGCTCGTCACTCGCGCTCGGTCACCCGTTCGCCGCGACTGGCGCACGCATCGTCGCGACCGCCGCGAAGCTGCTGAAAGAAAAAGGATCCGGTCGCGCATTGATCTCGATCTGCACCGCCGGCGGCATGGGCGTGGTGGCGATTGTGGAGCGCTAAGCGCTCAGGGCTTTTCGTCGCCCCAGAAGATCGCCCACGTCGCGAAGTCTTCGCTGATGTTGTTGAAGCGATGCGGCACGCGTGCCGGTACGAACAGCGCACCGCCCATCGCGCAGGCGTGTTCGACGCCATCGATGTCCAGCGTCGCGCTGCCCGCGATCACGATGTAGAGCTCGTCCTGCGCATGCGGGGTCTGATGGTCGACGCCTCGCGGCGCAAACAATTCCAGCGTCAATCCTGCGCGCGCGAATACCTCGATGTCGTAAACGCCGTTGGGCCACTTCGCAGTCGCAGGCAACGGTAGGCGCACAAGCAAATCCTGTGGGCGCAGATGCATCGTCAACCAGGCAACCGCGGAACGCCGTGCTGGTCGCGTTCCTCGATCACCGAGGCGTCGAAGATCTGTTCGCGCAGGCCGCGTCCGGGAATCGGCTCAACCGCTTCGCCGCGCGCGGCGCACAGTGCGTTGCGATAGCTCAGTTGCGCGGCTTCGGTTTCGGCCTGCGCCGAATACACGTGGCCGAGCTCCTCCCATGCATCCGCGCCGGCGCCCTGCGCGATTGCGCGGTGCAGGTAGTCCTCGGCCTTGCCCCATTGCTGCTGTTCGCCGCTGAGCCGGCCCAGCGTAACCGCAAGCGCCGCACTGTCCGAATGCGCGCGCAGCCAGCCTTCGGCGGTCGCCAGGCGCGACGGCGCGGCGGGATTGCGACTCGATGGAATGTGTCCGAACTGCAACGCGAGTGCTTCGCTCCATTGATTTTTCAGCGCGGCATCGACCGCGGCCGCGGCCGCATCTTCCATTCGCAACTCGACCGCGCGCTGCGCATAAGCCGCGACGACCTCGCTGCGCGCTCGCAGCGGCACGAGCAGGCGATCCCAGCGATCGGCAAGCGCATTGGCATCGTCGGACTCGCGCAGCGATTGCGCGGCAAGTTCGGCCTCCAGCGCGGCATGATCATCGGGCGACAAGGCCTGCACGTTCTTGAGTGCGCCGAGCGCACCGTAGGCATCGCCGGAACGCCGGCTCGCGATCAGCGCGCGCGTGCGCAGCAGCAGGGCGCGCGGCGATGGCGGTGATTTCTGCGCAGCGGCATCGAGCGCGGCGATCGCATCTTGCGCGCGCCCGCTTGCAAGCAACGCATCCGCGCGTGCGAGCGCGGTCGCTGCAGCGCCGGTTTCCGCGTCCACCGCCAGCAAGTGTTGATCGAATGCCGCCGCATCGCCGCGCGCCTGCGCTGCCTGTGCTGCGGCTAGTCGTGCGGTCAGTCGCATCGCCGGATCGTCGGCGGCCTGCGTCAACAATTTTTCCGCGCGCGTCCAGCGACCTTCGTGCAGTGCGAGCAGACCGCCGGCCATGCGCACGCGCGTCTGCCGGTTCCGATGTTGCCGCCACATGCGGAACGGCAGTCGCAGCAACCACACCACCAGCCACAGCAGCAGCATCGCGCCGGCGAGAAGGAGCAGTGCCTTGGTTACGTTGGTGATGTAGTTGGTGCCATGCAGGCTGACGATCACCTGGCTCTGATCGTTGGCGTAGGGCTGCCATAGCAGCGCACCGAGTGCGGCGAGGGCGAGGCAGAGCAGCAGGAAGCGGAAGGGTTTCATGGATGCTTGGTCGTTATCGTAGTCGGCGTCGTTGCGGGCGTCGCAGTCGCAGCAGGTTGCGCTTGCCGTAGCCGGCGCAATTCGTCGAGCGTGCCGCCGAGCGTCGGCAGGTCGATCCGCAGCGGCGCGCGTTGCAAGGTCGCGAGTTGCCGGCGTTGCTGCGCGACGGTCGCGGGCGCGAACAGCCGCGGCAGCCAGCCGTCGATACGCGCAAGCGCGGCATGGAACGCGGCCGCGTCGCGTCGTTCCAGTGCGAGCCGCGCGAGCGTGAGTTCGAGGCGTACCACGGTCAGCGCCGCATCGCGCGCTGCCGGATCGAGCAAATCCTGCTGCTGCGAGCGGCGCACTTCGACCATGCTGCCGACCACGCGGTCGAATACCGTCGCATGATCGCTGCGCTGTGTGGCGTCGGCAAACGGCTGCGCGACCAGGCTCGCCTCGAAGGCGTCAAGCTGACCGGCGAGTTCAGCGCGCGGGTCGGGCGGCAACGCGCGCAGCGCGGCGATTTCCTGCGCCAGCGATTGCCGCAGGTTCAGCGCCGCCGGATCGGTGGAACCGGCGAGCGTGCCGTCGGCCAGCGCATACGCGTGCAACGCGCTCGCTACATCGGACGACAGCACCAGTTGCTGTTGGCCGATGGTGAGCAGCAGCTCGGCTTCGTCCAGCCGCAAGGCCTGTTCGCCTTGCGCGCGTGGGCTGGCGATGCGCGCGACCGATTGCTCGAGCAGCGCCGCGCGTTCGCCGACGCCGAGCACTTCGTCGCGCAAGACCTGGTTGCCCGCGGCCGCGTCGCTGAGGCGTTGCGCTTGCGTACGCTGCTCGCGGCGCAATGCGTTGATCGCGCCAGGCAGGTCGGCGATCGTGGACTCGTCCGACTGCGTGGCGAGGGTATCGGTCGGCTGCATGGTCGTTCGCCACCATGTGTGCAATTGCCAGCTGCCGATCCCAATCAGCAGGAAAGTCAGCAGCCACAGCAGCATCCTTCCGCGCGCACGGCGCTGACGCGATGGAACGGCGGCGGATGAACCGGAATCGGTGGTGGCCATCGAATGCGCTGCGAACCGGGGGGAGGATAACCGTATCGAATGCTACCGGAAGCGCCGCGGCTTGGCATGCGCGTTCAACGCAAGCAACAGCGCGTGCGGCGTCGGGCCGTCGGCGCGGATCACCGCAGCAAAACCGGCATCGCGCGCGGTCGCATGCAGCCGCGCGCTGCTCACGATCGCCGTGCAACTGAGCAACGCATCGCGCGCGACAGTGGGCAATGCGGCGAGTACATGGTGCAGCGCTTCGGCACTGGTGATGCAAACCGCGCCGCGGCCGCGCGCAGCGAGGAGGCGTTGTGCATGCGCCCGACCCAGTCGCGCAGGTTCGCGCGCATACACTTCGGCGATCGCGAGCGTCGCGCCGCGTTCGCGCAACTGTTCTGCGAGCAATCCGCGACCGCCGGGCGCGGTGACCAGGCCGATGCGGGTTCCGCGCACCGACGCCAGTTCGGGCAGCGCCAGCAGGCTTTCGCTGGTCGCTTCCGGCGGCACCAGGGCATCGACGATGCCGGCGCGCCGCAACGCCGCGCGGGTTCCGTCGCCGAGCGCGAACACGCTCTGATGCGGATGTGCGCGCAACGTACGCAGGCGTACGGAGCAACGCACGGCTGTCGGGCTGGTGAAGATCACGGATGGACAACGCAACGCGTCGCCCAATGCAACACGGGTTGGCGTATCCTCACGCGCCTTCAACCGCAGGCCGGGCAGACTCAATCCATTCGCGCCCAATGTTTTTGCTGCGCGCAACAAAGTCCGATGCTGGCCGACCGGCCGCAGCGACACCACGAACCAAGCCGACAAGGGCGGAGACGACAGTGGCATTGACCTCGGCGGCATCGAAACAGCTTCGCACAACGCGGCCAGACGCCGCCACGCCGACGGATGTCGACACCGAACTCGCGCATCTGGCCGCGCATTGCCGCAAGATGCCGCCGGTCGCAGCGCTGGGCGCGCGTCCGCTTGGTTACGACGGCAATATGCTGCGCTTCGGCGCGCCGTTGAAAGCCAATGTCAACGACAAGGGCTGCGCGTTCGGCGGCAGCCTCAGCGGGTTGATGACGCTCGCGGCATGGGGCTGGGTCACGCTGCGGCTGCGGCTCGCGGGCGTGGAGGCCGAGGTCTATGTGGCCGACAGCCGGGTGAAATACCTCGCTCCGCTCTACGAAGATCTGGTCGCAGAGGCGATGCCCGCCGAAGGCGAGGCCTGGTCGCTGTTCGTCGAGACGCTACAGCACCACGGCAAGGCGCGCATCGCGATGCAGGCGCGGGTGCCGATGGCGGCAGGCGGCGAGGCGACCGTATTCAGCGGTCGGTTCGTGGCGATGCGTGCGATGCGGTAGTCTAGCTACGCGCCTGATCTGTCCGGGCGCGCGGTTGCATCGGAGGCCATCATGTCGAATATCTGGTTGCGTCGTGCGCTGCCGCGCATCGCGGTCGCGTTGCTGCTGGTCACGATCACGGCCTGCAACATGAATTCGATCAAGCCCAGCAAGGATCACGCGCTCGATCTGGCCCTGTACGACTTCGCCGGCGCGATGCACTGGAGCGATTTCGACAAGGCTTACGATTTCGTCGACCCGAAAACCAAGACCGAACATCCGCTCACCGACCTCGAGCGCGCGCGCTACAAGCAGATCGAAGTGTCGAACTACGACGTCATCTCGTCGGCGAACGGCGATGGCACGGTCGATCGGCAGATCCAGCTTGGTCTGGTCAATCGCAACACCCAGGTCGGGCGCAGCGTGATTTATCGTGAGCACTGGCGCTGGGATGCGACCATCAAGACTTGGTGGCTGGTCAGTGGCCTGCCCGACATCTCGCCGCAGCAGTAGAAAGAGACGGCACTCAGAAGTTTGAGTGCCGTCCGGTTTCCCTCCCTTGCGGCAGCGGAGAGGGCAAGGGTGGCGGAATTGATCCGGTCGATCAATCCAGACCCATTCCGGATCAATGGCACGGATCGTCGCAGCGGACGGCATATAATCGCGGCCCCGCCGCTGCACCGCTTTCCGTGAGTATCGAACCCGTGACCATCGAGCAACTGCAAGTCTTCTTCGGCAACCACGTGATGCTGTGCCTGGGCCTCGTGGGCGTCACCATCGCGCTGATCGGCAACGAACTCTCGCGCTTCACTCGCGGCTACCGCGCGATCAGCCCGGCGCAACTGACCGCGCTGATCAACCGCGAGAATGCACTGGTCGTGGACGTGAGCGCGCCGGTCGATTTCGAGAAAGGACACGTGATCGGCTCGCGCAGCGTGGTGATGAGCCAGTTCGATCCGGAGAACAAGCAGCTCGCGAAAGTCCGCGAACTGCCGGTCGCTCTGGTCTGCCGCACCGGCACGACCTCGGCCACCGCCGCGAAGCGCCTAGGCAAGGCCGGCTTCAAGCAGGTGTATTGGCTCGATGGCGGCATCACGGCGTGGCAGCAGGCGGATATGCCGTTGGCGCGCGGCAAGTCCTGAATACGCCGAGGCGTTCATTTGGCCGCTTTCGTCGTGCGTGAGATAATCCCCGATCCCCTCGCCACAATCCATTCCGGAGTTCCAATTCCATGGCCGATGAAGCCACCAACGGCGCCGCTGGCGCCGAAACCCCCACCGCTGCGCAGTTCAACGTGCAGAAGCTGTACCTGAAGAACGTCTCGTTCGAGTCGCCGAATTCGCCGCTGGTTTTCCAGGAGTCGGCGCAGCCGCAGCTCCAGCTCAACCTCAACCAGAAGGTGTCGCGCTACGACGACGACGTCTACGAAGTCGTGCTCACCATCACCGTGACCTGCACGATCAACGAGAAGACCGCGTACCTGGTCGAGGTCGACCAGGCCGGCGTGTTCGGCCTGACCGGTTTCGACGAGGCCGGCCTCGACATGATGCTCGGCAGCCACTGCCCGAACGTGTTGTTCCCGTATGCGCGGCAGGCGATCGGCGAGCTGATTTCGCATGGCGGCTTCCCGCCGTTCCTGTTG
>JANXZP010000103.1 GCA_025355485.1 Pseudomonadota bacterium | reverse complement strand
CACGCCCGCAGCGACCAGGCCGGCGACGTGCGCCATGTCGACGAAGAAGATCGCGCCGATGGAATCCGCGATCTGCTGCATGCGCACCCAGTCGACGACCTGCGAGTACGCGCTGAATCCGCCGATCAGCATCTTCGGCTTGTGCTCGGTTGCCATGCGCTGGACTTCGTCGTAGTCGATCAATCCTTGCGCATCGACGCCGTACTGCACCGCGTTGAACAACTTGCCGCTGATGTTGACCTTCGCACCATGCGTGAGGTGGCCGCCATGCGCGAGCGACATGCCGAGGATCGTGTCGCCCGGCGACAGCAGCGCGAGATAGACGGCCTGGTTCGCCTGCGAGCCCGAATGCGGCTGCACGTTCGCGTAATCGCAGTCGAACAACTGCTTCACGCGGTCGATCGCGAGCTTCTCGGCGACGTCCACGAATTCGCAGCCGCCGTAATAACGCTTGCCCGGATAACCTTCGGCGTATTTGTTGGTCAGCACGCTGCCCTGCGCTTCCAGCACGCGTGGGCTGGCGTAGTTTTCCGAGGCGATCAGCTCGACGTGGTCTTCCTGGCGCTGGCGCTCATTGGCGATGGCCTGGGCGAGTTCGGGGTCGTAACCTTCGATACGGCTGTCGCGGGGGAACATGGGCTCGGCCTCGGTGCTGGCGGAAAGACGCAAAGTGTAGCTTTGATGCGGCTTTGCGGCCACAAGATGTAGGTAGGTAGGGCTGCTCGCGAGCCACTGGCCCGCAGCCTGACGAACGCCCGGCGGCTCTGCCGACGGGCCGTGATTGCGGCGATGGAAGATCGCTTCCGGCATAATTGCACCCATTCCACGACATCTCCGGTCGCCCGCCTCGCGGGCCGGCCCTGTCACCCTGCGGAGCCCCCAATGCAATACATCTACACCATGATCGGCGTGTCCAAGACCGTGCCGCCGAAGCGGCAGATCATCAAGGACATTTCGCTGTCGTTTTTCCCGGGCGCGAAAATCGGCCTGCTCGGCCTCAACGGTTCCGGCAAGACCACGGTGCTGCGGATCATGGCCGGCGTCGACCAGGACTTCCAGGGCGAGGCGCGCCCGCAGCCCGGCATCAAGATCGGCTACCTCGAACAGGAGCCGCGCCTGAATCCCGAACACACCGTGCGCGAAGCGGTCGAGGAAGGCGTCGGCGAATTGCTGCACGCGCAGGAAATGCTCGACGCGGTGTACGCGGCGTATGCCGAGGAAGACGCGGACTTCGACAAGCTCGCCGCGCAGCAGCAGCGGCTGGAAGCGATCCTCGCAGCCGGCGATGCCGCCACGCTCGAACACCAACTCGAAATCGCCGCCGATGCGCTGCGCCTGCCGGCGTGGGATGCGATCTGCGGAAAATTGTCGGGCGGCGAAAAACGCCGCGTCGCGTTGTGTCGACTGCTGCTGTCGAAGCCCGACATGCTGCTACTCGACGAACCGACCAACCATCTCGATGCCGAGTCGGTCGAGTGGCTCGAACAGTTCCTCACGCGATTTCCCGGCACCGTGGTCGCGGTCACCCACGATCGCTACTTCCTCGACAACGCCGCCGAGTGGATCCTCGAACTCGATCGCGGCAAGGGCATTCCGTGGAAGGGCAACTACTCCGCGTGGCTCGAACAGAAATCCGAGCGTTTGAAACTCGAAGAGTCGCAGGAAAAGTCGCGGCAGAAGGCGCTGGCGAAGGAACTCGAATGGGTGCGCCAGAACGCCAAGGGCGGCCGCAGCAAGGGCAAGGCGCGCATGCAGCGCTTCGAGGAACTGAACTCGGTCGAATACCAGAAGCGCAACGAAACGAATGAACTCTTCATCCCGCCCGGCGAGCGCCTCGGCGACAAGGTGATCGAGTTCAAGAACGTCAGCAAGTCCTTCGGCGACCGCATGCTGATCGACGACCTCAGCATTACCATTCCACCTGGTGCGATCGTCGGCATCATCGGCCCGAACGGCGCCGGCAAGTCGACGTTGTTCAAGATGATCACCGGCGCGGAAAAACCCGACCAGGGCGAAGTGAACGTCGGCCACACGGTGAAGATCGCGTACGTCGACCAGAGCCGCGACGCGCTCGAAGCCGACAAGAACGTGTGGCAGGCGGTGTCGGGCGGTTCCGATATCCTCACCATCGGCAAGGTCGAGATCCAGTCGCGCGCCTACATCGGCCGCTTCAACTTCAAGGGCGCGGACCAGCAGAAGCTCGTCGGCACACTGTCAGGCGGCGAGCGCGGTCGTTTGCACATGGCGAAGACCTTGCTTCAAGGTGGCAACGTGCTGCTGCTCGACGAGCCGTCCAACGACCTCGACATCGAAACCCTGCGCGCGCTCGAAGACGCGCTGCTCGAATTCCCCGGCTGCGTGATGGTGATCTCGCATGACCGCTGGTTCCTCGACCGCATCGCGACCCATATCCTCGCGTTCGAGGGCGACTCGCACGTCGAGTTCTTCCAGGGCAACTACCGCGAATACGAGGAAGACAAGCGCCGCAGGCTGGGCGAAGAAGGCGCGCAGCCGCATCGGTTGCGGTACAAGGCGCTGAAATAGCCATGCACACCACACTCGTCGATATCTATTCGGATCAGAGCAATGCAGCGATCATGCGACATCCTGAACGTCGTTACACAGGCGTTCTGATTCAAGGAGACACGCTGTATTCGCTCTACGTTCGAGCCGATGAAGTTTGTGATTCCGCAGAGCAATCTCTGAGCTCTAATACATATAGCGAATTAAACGACTTGCAAAACGCGCTCCGAGACTTACTGACTCACTACAAAGTCGTTCTTGGCGAACACCAAATGCCATTGCCGTTTAGCGAGTAAAGCCTAATGCGCTTCGTTGCTACTCTCAAAGCCCGCTGGTCTGATGCGAACTCCCTTGTTTGCGTCGGCCTCGATCCCGAGCCGTCGAAATTCCCGGCGCACCTCCGTAACGATCCCGATGCGGTGTTCTCTTTCTGCCGCGCGATCGTCGATGCAACCGCCGATCTCGTCTGCTGCTTCAAGCCGCAGATCGCGCACTTCGCTGCGCTCGGCGCCGAAGATGCGTTGCAACGCTTGATCGCGCACATCCACAATGCGCACCCCGGCGTGCCGGTGATCCTCGACGCCAAGCGCGGCGACATTGGCAGCACCGCGCAGCATTACGCGGCCGAAGCCTTCGATCGCTACGGCGCGGATGCGGTGACCGCGAATCCGTATCTCGGGCGCGATTCGGTGCAGCCCTTCCTCGACCGTGCCGACAAGGGCGTGGCGATCCTCTGCCATACCTCGAATCCCGGTGCCGGCGATTTCCAGGATCTCGGAGTGAACGGCCGCCCGCTTTACCAGCATGTTGCCGAGACGGTTGCCCGTCAGTGGAACGGCAATGGCAATTGCGCGCTCGTCGTCGGCGCGACCTGGCCCGAACAACTGCGCGACGTGCGCGCGATCGTCGGCGACATGCCGCTGCTGATCCCCGGCGTCGGCGCGCAAGGCGGCGACGTGCAAGCCGTCGTGAGCCACGGCCGCACTTCCAATGGCGCGGGCCTGATCATCAGCTCCTCGCGCGCGATCCTTTACGCGAGCCCGGGCGAAGACTTCGCCGACGCCGCGCGCACAGCCGCGATGGAACTGCGCGACACGATCAATCGCTATCGCTGAAGCCCAGCACGCAGCAATGCGCGCGGCGCGACGATCACGTAGTGCGTCCACAGCGCAACCCATAGCAGTGCGCGCATCGGCAGCGATGTCTGCTCAGCCTCGAACTTGCCGAAATAGCGCCACATCCCGTGATGCTTCTGCCACTCGGCCCACAGCGGCCGTCGACGGCTGGACACGCCGCGCAAATGCATCACGCGCACATCGTTGGCGATGCAGACAGAAAGCCCCGCATTGCGCACGCGCCGGCACAGGTCCAGGTCCTCGGCATGCAGACGATAGCCCGCATCGAAACCACCGACCTGTTCGAACACCGCGGCCGGAACCAGCAGCATCGCGCCTGACAAAGCGTCCACGCGCTGCACAACGCTGCCATCGTTCGCAACATGCAACGCATCGCGTGCACCGATTGCGAACAGGACCTTGCGCAGCGATGGGTCGCGGCGACGCACCGCGGCATCTTCGACACCGTTCGCATCGACTTGCACGCAACCGAGCGCGCCGAGCTTCGGTATCTCGCGCGCGTGTTCGAGCATCCGCGCGAACGTATCGGATTCGACCATGCAATCGGGATTGACGAACGCGAGCCACGGTTGCGCGCAATCCATCGCGCCGTCATTGCAGGCGATCGCGAAGCCCGGATTTTCCGGATCGGCTCGCAAGACGACGCGCGACTCATTTGCAGAAAACGGCATCGCACGCGCAACGGTGTCGTCATCGGAGCCGTTGTCGATCAGCACGATCTCGGCAATCTCCGGTGCAGCGAGCAGGCGTTGCAGGCACTCGACGATCGTCGCCGCATTGCAATGGGCGACGACGACCGCGCGGATGCTGCCGATCGTTTCAGCCATTCGCTCCGTCCGTGCGTGCCGCGCGTTTCAGCGCTTCGACCTCGGCTTCCAGCTCGGCAATGCGCGCGCCGCCGGCGATGGTCTTGCGTACTTCGGCGTTGTAATGCGCGTACACGCTTTCGGCCGCATCGCCGTACAGCGACAGCGCGGGGAGCTTGTCCAATGCATCGGCGCTGCGCGCGCACGCAGCGACGTAATACAGGGGCTGATAGGCAAGTCCGTCGCGCAGGACCTCGCCATCGTGCACGCACGCCCGCACATCGCCGGCGCCCTCATCCAGCGCCCACAGCGCGGACTGGAACAGCAGCTTTTGCGCGTACATCCGCCGCGCAGGAAAGCGTGCAGCCAGCAGCGCCTCAAACTCGTCGCGCTCGAGTTCGCGCACATGGAACGGATTGGGTTCGCCGCCAGCGTTGTAGTTGCGCTTGTCGGGCGTGGAGACCAGCAGCACGCCGTCGTCAGCGAGCAGGCGCGTGAATCCGTCGAGTAGCTGTTCCTGCGCGCGCAGGTGCTCGAGCGTCTCGAAGCTCACGATCAGGTCGAAGCTGCGATCGGGCAATGCATCGAGCGCGGTCACATCCGCTTGCTGGTACGCCAGGTTTGCGTGCGCGCCGTAGCGCGACCGCGCATGCGCGATCGCCGCCGCATCGATGTCCACGCCGGTCACTTGCGCTGCGACCTGCGCCAGCAACGCGCTGCCGTAACCCTCGCCGCAGGCTGCGTCGAGGACGCGCTTGCCGCCAGCCAGCGCGTGCGCGAAGGCGTAGCGATGCCAGTGCTCGTAACTGATCTCGCGCACGCATTCGGGGGTGAAACGTTCGCCGGTGAAAGGCAGCGCGTGGTCAGTCATGGCTTGCTCCGATGCATCATCACCCTTCTGCCGTCAGTCGAACAAATCATGCTGGGTTCGCGGCGATTGCAGTTGCGCCAGCCTGCGCACGATCCGCTCGCGCAACGGCCGCAGCGGATCGGCGAGGATGAACCCTGCCACGCGTTCCTGGTAATCGGGCCAACGCGTGAGCAATCGGCGCATGTTGTCGCCACCCGGACGTTCGCCTAGCGGACCGAACGAGGCGTTGCCGGCGTGCACCACGTAGGCATCGTCGCACAGCACGTTGCGCCAGCCGATGCCCGCCACGCGCAGGCAGAAGTCGTTTTCCTCGCCA
>JANXZP010000050.1 GCA_025355485.1 Pseudomonadota bacterium | reverse complement strand
TACTTCGCCGGCTCGAGCAGCAGATGTACAAGCACGCGCAGGATCTGGAATACGAGGATGCCGCGCGGCTGCGCGACGAAATCCACCGAGTCAGATCGCAACAGTTGGTGTCATGACCGATCTGAAGTCCAAATGGATGCCAGTCGCCATCAGGTACAAATGGTGGATCCTGCTGGTTGCCGTGGTGACGAGTGCGATCGCGATCGGCGTGCACTTTGGCGAGCGCGCACTGATCGATGCGTTGCGCGCCCTGATCAGCATCTTGCACGACGCAGTGGACGACGCGCCGTTGCAGGTGATCCTGGCCTATTTCGCGCTTTACGTGGCGACTGCTGCGGTCTCGCTGCCGGTGGCAGGCGTGTTGACCATGGCCGCCGGCGCGCTGTTCGGATTCTGGTGGGGTATGGCGCTGGCGTCGGTGTCAGCCTCGACAGGTGCACTGGCCGGATTCCTGGTGTCGCGCTATCTGTTCCATGGCGCGGTCGAACGCCGCTTCGGCGCGCGCCTGGCGCCGATCCACGATGGACTGCGCGAGGAAGGCGCTTTCTACCTGTTCGCGCTGCGCATGGTGCCGGTGTTTCCGTTCTGGCTGGTCAACCTGCTGATGGGCCTGACCTCGATGCGTGCTTTCACCTTCTGGTGGGTCAGCGCGCTCGGGTTGTTGCCGCTGGAAGCGGCCTATGTGTTCGCCGGCACGCAGCTCGCGACAATCACCAAACCAGGCGACATTCTCTCGCCGGGTTTGATCGCCGTGCTGCTCGGCCTGGCGTTGCTGCCGTTGCTCCTGCGCCGCGTCGTGCGCTGGGCGGAGCGCCGTTACTTCAAGCACGAAGGGTGATGCTTTTGGCAAGGTGACGGTCGCCATGCTACGATTCGCGCCCTTGCATTTTCGTAGAGTTTGCGAGCCGGGCGGTTAGCTCAGCGGTAGAGCACTACCTTGACATGGTAGGGGTCACAGGTTCGAAACCTGTACCGCCCACCAATAATTTCAGCGTGTCAGCCTGATCTTGTTGGACTGAATCCCCTGATGCGGTCGATGATCATTCCGGTCAGTCGCGCTCTGACTCCGGAGGCCACAAGTTGCGCATGTCCAGCCATTCGGCATCAGTGCCTGGTCGCGAGATAATGCTCAGCGAAACGTCGGGCGGCTGTCGACGACACGTGGTTGTCGTCCCAGTACAGGCCGTAACCGTCCTTGAGCGCGGGACAGGCGTCGGCGGTGCAGAAAAAACCTGCTGTCTCCACGTACTCGATTTTTTCGCTGATTGCCGTGAGCGACATCAACCCCTTGCGTGAAGCGGCGGCCTGCGCATCGTATGCGTGGCGACCGACCGCACATGCAGCAAGATTGGATTGCTCGATGCATCGCACGGCGCTGTCGCGCAGATGGGGGGTAGGGCCCAGCACGATGATTCGTTTGACCTGCGGCAAGACCTGCCTGATTGTCGCTTCGAGCCTGGCCTTGAAGGCCATGCCGGTTTGCGGATCGTTGTCCGATCCGAAGTAGTTGAGCCAGGATGCCGCGAGGACCAGCGTGTCCACATCCTTGATCCGCGCGATCACCCGTTCGTTGAATCCCTTGCACAGTTCGCCCGGCCTGGATGTGCGCGCGGGGATCATGTAACCAAGGACGGGAGGGCACGAATCGCGCGTGTAGTCGATCGCCGCGACGCCATCGTGTTGCGCGAGCTTCCATGCGAACGCCTGCCACGCAAGCGCGTGCGAGTCGCCCCAGATCACCACGCGGACGGGTTTTCCCGGAACCGAATTGCAATTGGACTTCGGGAAAACCGATAGCGATTCCAGGCTCGAGTAATGACAGTGGTTGACGTTGGCCGGCATGTCTTCGCTGGTGCGCTCGGCGAGGGTCATGGCTGCGCTGGGCGGATGCATCTGGTCCAGGCCGCTGCCAAGCGTCGCTATGCAGTATGCGAGCGACAGGGAAGTGATCAGCCCGGAGGCGACGAGCTTGCGATTGGATGTGCCCGGGTCCGGTCGACGGAAGGGCTTTTCGACGAAACGATAGCTCAGCCATGCCAGCACCACTGCGCAGATGGCGAGCAGCACGCGTACTGCCAATGGCGATGGCCCGATCCGGGTCGCACGATCGATGGCCAGCAGCGGCCAGTGCCACAGGTAGAGCGAGTACGAAATCAGCCCGAAGAACACCATGGGCCGCGAGCGCAACCATGCTCCAACCCATCCCGACGGCGCCGAACCATGGATGCCACGCAGCAACAATGCCGAGCCGGCGACCGCAGGCAGCGCGCCGAGCGCCGGGAAATGCACAACCGGAATAAAAAGTCCCGCGAGAAGGACGACGATGCCCACGCTTGCCAGCGTTCGCCCATCACGCATCTGTCGCGATGGTTGCAATGCGACCAAGCCCCCCAGCGCGAGTTCCCAGAAACGCGGCGGCATCTGATAGAAAGCTGCCGAAGGATCGTTGCGAACCAGATATTCCGCAAGCGCGAGCGATGCGATGGCGAGTATCGCAATGGCAGGCGCCGTCGATTTGGGGCGGCGCAGCAATCCGATCAGCGCGAGGGGCCAAAGCAGGTAGAACTGTTCCTCGACGGCCAGCGACCACAAGTGCAGTAGCGGCAGCAGCGCAGAATCGCCATCGAAATAACCGCCGGACGTCGCCTGGAAATGGAAATTGGCGACGAACAGTAGCGATGCGACCGCCGATTGCGCGAGCTTGTGCTGTTCACCGTAAGGCGAGAGAAGCATCGTCGAGGCGATGACGGTGCAGGTCACCACGACGATCAGCGCCGGGACGATGCGCCGCATTCGGCGGGCGTAAAAACCGAACAGGTCGATCCGTCCCGATCGCGTCCATTCCTTGTGCAGCAGGGCGGTGATCAGGTACCCGGAAATGACGAAGAACACATCCACGCCGGCGAAGCCCGCGCCGGGCCCGATTCCCGCGTGATAGAGAACGACGGACAACACCGCGATCGCGCGCAGGCCGTCGATTTCAGGGCGGTAGGCGATTTCGCTCAATCGTGCTTCGGATGTTCCCGGGATCGTGCAGGATATCGCATGGCGGCTGTAGCCGAGTCAGGAAGTAATCGAGTCGGGTGGCAAGCGAGCTAGGTGGCGCGATGGGGCAGCGCCAGTCAAGCGATCAATCGCTGCGCATGCAGTCGCCGATAGTGCGGGATGCAGGCGTCGACGACGTGCGTGCCGGCCACGGGCACCTGGACAGCATTCGATACGGGCGGCGGCTCGAAGCCGGTCGATTGCCACACATGTGCGTACCAGTGCGATGCCCAGACGCCGTCGCTGTCGCGCGGACCAGGTGGCCAGTGCAGCATGCGTTCGGTGAACGCAATGCCAAATCGCGTGCACAGCGCACGCAGGTGCGTCTCGGGCGCACGCAGGAAATCGCCGGCGTCGATGATCGGTGGCGGTGTCCCCGCATCGCTGAGCATGTCGAAGAGTTCGACCTGTTGCGGCAGGCCGATGTCCTCGGGCGTGACGGTCGTGCGCGCTTTCAGGTACGAGACGACGACTTCGCGTGGATCGCGGATCAGCAGGACATTCGCGAGCTGCGCTATCCATGCGCGGTCCATGCCGGGTAGCAGGTGATGGGTCATGTGCTTCTGGTACCAGATCGACCGATCGCCAGGCACTGGCCCCAGCAAGTAGCTGACAACACCGCGCCAGTCGGTATCGCCAGCGGCGATCACCTCGTCGCGCATCGGGTGGTCGATGCCGGTTGCAGCGAGGTACGCCGCATACAGCGGTTCATCGCTGACCGCGCAATCGCCGCGGTTCTCCCAGGCACGCATCATCGCGGTGGAGATGTTGCGCGGGCCGCTCCACATACCGATACGCAGGGGCTTATCCGATGGCGTGCTCATGCCAGGCGCATGCCGGCGCGCCATGCCGAGTCGAGTTGCGCGAGCTCGCGATACAACGCTTGAAGTCGTTCGACCATCGGTCCGCGTTGCCCGTCGCCGATCATGCGGCCATCGATTTCGCGCACCGGCACCACGCCCGCGAAGGTGCCGGTCACGAAGGCTTCTTCGGCGTTGTACGCATCGGTCAGGCTGAAGTTGCGCTCGTGGGCGGGAATGCCGGCTTTCGCGCAGATGCGCAGCACGTTCGCGCGGGTAATGCCGCCGAGGCAATAGTCGCCGCTCGACGTCCACACTTCGCCACGCCGAACGATGAAGAAATGTGTCGAGTTGCAGGTCGCGACGAAACCATGTGGATCGAGCATCAAGGCTTCGTCAGCGCCCGCGGTGTAAGCCTGGATGCACGCGGTGATGCAGTTGAGCTTGCTGTGCGAATTGAGTTTCGGATCCTGCACGTCCGGATAGCCGCGACGCACGTGCACGGTGAAGAGCTTGAGTCCGCGTTCCAGCAGTTCCGGGCGCGGCGTCTTGTATTCGGGAATCATCACGATCGTCGCCGGGCCAATCGCCGCGCGCGGATCCTGGTAGGGCGTGCGCTTGACGCCGCGCGTGACCATCACGCGGATGTGGACGTGGTCGGTCATGTGGTTTGCCGCCAGCGTTTCCATGATCGCGCCGGTCAGCGCAATGCGATCCATGCCGATATCGAGCATGATCGCCTTCGCGCCCTCGTACAGGCGATCCAGGTGTGCGTCGAGGAACAACGGCTGCCCGCCGAGCACGCGCAGGCCTTCCCAGACGCCATCGCCGAGCACGAACCCCGAATCGAAGACCGACACCACGGCTTCGTCGCGCGATTTCAGCGCGCCATTGACGTAGACAAGGATGTCGCGATTGCGCGGGTCATCGACGAATTCGTGCACGCTCTGGGCCATCGCGGGTCTCCGTAACGGGAAGCAGATAGTAGCGCGAGGCCGCTCCGACATTGACACGGGCGCGGGCAGAAACTAGCTTATGAACCTTGCCGCGCCGTGAAGCCACGGCCCTCACCAAGGAAGCCGACGGGAAACCGCCGGTTCTGAGTGCGACATGAGCACTACCAGACCCCACTGATCGACATCTGCCGCACGCCTCCCAAAGACGCGCGAGCGTCTTTATTTTTGTCCATCGTCCGGATGGACGAAGAAAAAGCGGCCATCCATGGCCGCACTTTCAAACAAGAGCATTCCATGATCAACATTACCCTCCCCGATGGCAGCAGCCGTCCGTTCGAACATCCGGTCAGCGTCGGCGAGGTCGCGGCTGCGATCGGTCCCGGCCTGGCCAAGGCCGCGCTTGCCGGCAAAGTCGATGGCAAGCTGGTCGATACCAGTTTTCGCATCGATCACGACTCGTCGCTGGAGATCGTCACCGACAAGCATCCCGATGCGCTCGACGTGCTGCGCCATTCCACCGCGCACCTGCTTGCGCAGGCCGTACAGCGGCTGTATCCGGGCGCGCAGGTCACGATCGGTCCGGTGATCGACAACGGCTTCTACTACGACTTCGCATTCGAACGGCCGTTCACGCCGGACGACCTGCCGAAGATCGAGGAGGAGATGCAGAAGATCGTCAAGGAGGCGCTGCTGATCGAACGCTCGGTAATGCCGCGCGACGAGGCCGTCACGTTCTTCAGCAACATGGGCGAGAAGTACAAGGCCGAAATCATCGGCTCGATCCCGTCGAACGAGGACATCTCGCTGTACCGGCAGGGCGATTTCATCGACCTCTGTCGTGGCCCGCACGTGCCGGGCACCGACAAGCTGCGCGCGTTCAAGCTCATGAAAGTCGCGGGCGCCTACTGGCGCGGCGATTCGAACAACCAGATGCTCTCGCGCATCTACGGCACTGCGTGGCTCAACGACAAGGACCTCAAGGCGCACCTGCACCAGATCGAGGAAGCCGAGAAGCGCGACCATCGCAAGATCGGCAAGACCCAGGACCTGTTCCACCAGCAGGAGCAGGCGCCAGGCATGGTGTTCTGGCATCCGAAGGGCTGGGCGATCTGGCAGGTGGTCGAGCAGCACATGCGCAGCGTCTATCGCGCCTCCGGCTACCAGGAAGTGCGTTGCCCGCAGATCCTCGA
>JANXZP010000070.1 GCA_025355485.1 Pseudomonadota bacterium | reverse complement strand
CTCGGTGCGCTCTTTCTTGCGCAGCCGGATCGCGACCGGGGTGACTTCAACAAGTTCATCGTCGGAGATGAACTCCAGCGCCTGCTCGAGCGAAAGTTTCACTGCCGGGGTGAGCTGCTCGTTGTCGTCCTTGCCCGAAGCGCGGAAGTTCGTGAGCTGCTTCGCGCGCAGGGCATTGACGGTGAGGTCGTTGTCCTTCGCGTGGATGCCGACGATCTGGCCTTCGTAGATTTCCTCGCCCGGCTCGACCATCAGGCGGCCGCGCTCCTGCATGAACATCTGCGCGTAGGCAGGCGACGGACCGGTGCCGTTGGAAATCATCACGCCGTTCTGGCGTTCGGCGATCGCGCCGTCGGACTTCGGACCGTAATGGTCGAACACGTGGAACAGCAGGCCGGTGCCGGCGGTGATCGTACGAAACTCGGTCTGGAAACCGATCAGCCCGCGCGCCGGGATCATGAAGTCGATGCGCACGCGGCCCTTGCCGTCGGGTTCCATGTTCACGAGTTGGCCGCGGCGTTCGCCGAGGCGTTGCATCACGCCGCCCTGGTACTGCTCTTCAAGATCGACTACCAGCGATTCGTACGGCTCCATCTTCTGGCCGTCGATCTCGCGGATGATGACTGCTGGGCGCGACACCGCGAGTTCGTAACCTTCGCGACGCATGGTTTCGATCAAAATCGAAAGGTGCAGTTCGCCGCGGCCCGACACCTTGAACTTGTCGGCGTCGTCGGTTTCCTCGACTTTCAGCGACACGTTGTGCTGGGTCTCGCGGATCAGGCGATCGCGCAACTGGCGCGAGGTCAGGAACTTGCCGCCGCTGCGATCCTTCTTGCCGGCGAACGGCGAGTTGTTGACCTGGAAGGTCATGCTGATCGTCGGCTCGTCGACGGTAAGCACCGGTAACTGCTCGGGCGTATCGACTGCGCAGATCGTCTCGGAAATGCCGAGGTCGCCGATGCCCGATACCGCGATGATGTCGCCGGCCTGCGCCTCGTCCACTTCGCGGCGCTCCAGGCCCATGAAGCCGAGCACTTGCAGCACCTTGCCCTGGCGCGGCTTGCCTTCGCGATTGAGGATAGTGACCGCCTGGTTGGTACGCACCATGCCGCGCTGGATGCGGCCGACGCCGATGATTCCGACGTAGTTGCTGTAGTCGAGCGAGGTCACGCGCATCTGGAACGGGCCGTCGAGATCGACCGGCGGCGGAGCGACGTGCTGGATGATCGCGTCGAACAGCGGATCCATGTTGCCTTCGCGCACGTCGGCATTCAGTCCGGCATAACCGTGCAATGCGGAGGCGTAGACAATCGGGAAATCGAGTTGTTCCTCGGTCGCGCCGAGGCGATCGAACAGATCGAAGGTCTGGTTGACGACCCAATCCGGTCGCGCGCCCGGGCGATCGACCTTGTTCACCACGACGATCGGCTTGAAGCCCATCGCGAACGCTTTCTGGGTCACGAAGCGCGTCTGCGGCATCGGGCCGTCCATCGCATCGACGAGGATCAGCACCGAGTCGACCATCGACAGCACGCGCTCGACTTCGCCGCCGAAGTCGGCGTGTCCGGGCGTGTCGACGATGTTGACGCGGTAGTCCTTCCAGCGGATAGCGGTGTTCTTGGAAAGGATCGTGATGCCACGTTCCTTTTCCAGATCGTTGCTGTCCATCATGCGTTCGGTCGTGACCGTGCGCTCGCTGAACGTGCCTGACTGTTTCAGCAGCTGATCGACGAGCGTGGTCTTGCCGTGGTCGACGTGGGCGACGATCGCGATGTTGCGGAGTTTTTCGATGGACATGGGAATCTCGCCCGCCGGCTTGGGCGAGTCTGGGGTGGAGGAATCAAGCCCACCATGATACCTGCTTGCGGGCTTCATTGCCGCACCGCAGCAGGCCGCGTTCATTGAACAGCACAGCGCCGCACGCCCTCAGCTATCATGCGCGTGGGTTTGTGCGATCGATCCGTGATCGCGAGAATCGAATGGTACGGGCTTAGTGCGATCGTCCGTGATCGCTGGAATCAAACAGCAGCCATCCATGGCTGCACTTTCAAATCAAAATCCGGAGAACCTCATGTCGAGCCTCACTGCCACATTCACCACCAGCAAGGGCCCGATCCGCATCGAGCTGCATGCGGACAAGGCGCCGATCACGGTAGCGAATTTCGTGAATCTCGCGAAACGCGGCTACTACAACGGCCTGAGCTTCCATCGCGTGATCCCGGATTTCATGATCCAGGGCGGTTGCCCGGAAGGCAGCGGTCGCGGCGGTCCGGGCTATCGGTTCGAGGACGAGGTCAAGACCAGCCTGCGCCACGAGAAAGGCGTGTTGTCGATGGCCAATGCCGGTCCGGGTACGAATGGCAGCCAGTTCTTCATCACCCACCTCGCGACGCCGCATCTCGACGGCAAGCACACGGTGTTTGGTAAGGTCGTCGGTGCGGAAGACCAGAAGGTCGTGGACGCGATCCGTGGCGGCGACACCATCGAGAGCCTCACCATCGAAGGCGATGCCGATGCGTTGCTCGCGAGCCAGTCGGCGCGCGTGGCGGAATGGAATCGGGTGCTCGACAGCAAGCGTTGAGGTCGGATTTCGCGACTGCCGATCCCGAAACGCGATGCGAAAAAAACGGAGCCATGGGCTCCGTTTTTTCATGCGGCAACATCGGACGATAGCCGGCGGTGCCGGCGCTACTCCGTCGTGGCGACGAATTTGATGCTGTCCAGCATCTTTGCGACCGCGGCTGCGTCGCGCCCGTAGTAGTACTCGGCAGGCGCCTTCCAGAACAGCAGGGTGAGCTTGCCGTCTTTCTCGGCCGCCGCCACCGCGCCCTTGTAGATCAGTCCATCCGGGCTGGTCATGGCGAGTTCGAAACGCAATCCGTCGAGTGTTCCGAACCGTTGCGGCCGCAGGTTGTCGCTACTGACATTCACCCAGTTCTGTTCGCGCAGCGCATCGACGACGATGTCGCGGATTTCCTCCGGACGCATGCCGGCACGGAACCACGGGCCGTCCGGACGCGATGTCTTCTCGCGCGTTTTCATGAACACGTGTTCGCCGGGCTTGACTCCCGAAAAAATACTCAGGCTGTTCAGCGCGACGCCGTCGATGGTCCAGACTTCCTGGTGCTTGAACGGATCCTTGATCCGCGACCAGTTCAGATCGGTGGTGAATTGCATGTCGAACACATCGGCGCTGCCCGCGTGCTGCAGCGTTCCGCCCGCGTCGGCGCAGGCGCCGAGCAGCAGAACGAGCAAGGCCATCGCGGCGAACCCCCAGCGTGCACAGGTCATGAATGAGTCTCCAGTTCGGCCAGGTATTTTTCGATGAAGGCGCGATCGCCGGCTTGCGGCGACAGTTTTAGGTAGTGGCGCAAGGCCTCGGCAGCCGCTGCGGGCTGTCCGTTCTGGCGCAGGTCGAGCCCGTATTCGCGCCACGCATCGACAGGAGCGTCGGCATGCGTAATCGCTTCGGCGTACAGCTTGCTGGCGCTGGCGCGGTCGTCGTTCTTGCCGCGATGCCGATAGGCTTCGGCAAGATAGAACGCCAGCGTTCCCGCGCTGTCGGCGTCGGCGCCGTCGCGCAGGTCGCCGATGAGCTCGATGGTGGTGTCGAATGTGCGTCGCGAGAGTTCCGCGTCCAGCCAATGCGCCAGGAACGGCCGCGTCGCCGCATGGTATGCGACAAGGTTGTCGCGGAAATCGCCCTTGGGAACCGCAGCCGCCGCGGCGCGCACGTCTTCCAAGCGCTCATCGGTCTTGGGATGGCTGGAAAACACCGGCGATCGCTTGTGTTCCTTGCTCGCTTTTTCCTCGCGCTCGATCCGCGCCCACATGCGCACGCCGGCCTGCGGGTCGTAGCCAAGGCCGGTCGCGATCTGGAATCCGATGCGATCGGCTTGCCGCTCCAGATCGCGGGAAAATTGAAACATGTTCGCGACGCCGAGGATGCCGGCCAGGTTCCCGACCCCCATCGTCACGGCGCCGAACGTCGCGAAAAACGCAGTAGTGCGCTTGGCGTTGCCCCAGAATTGCAGGCCGTGACGTTGCTGGTAGTGCGCGAATTCGTGGCTGAGCACGAACGCTAGCTCGGCTTCGTCGCGCATGCGCAGCAACGTTCCCGTGAAGACCAGCACGGCGCCGTTCGGCGCGGTCTCGGCATTGAAGGCCGGAATATCGACGATGTAAACGCGCAGATCCTTGCAATAGTCGCGCGCCACCGCACACACGACGCCGTGCACGTACGCGTTCAAAGCCGGATCGTGGATCAGCAGCGGCGAAACCTTGATGTCTTTTTCCGCCTGGTCCATTCCGTACCAGAGTTCGGATTCGGTACTGTTCGGCAGCGGCCGTTCTCCGGGCTGGATCGGCGTGATGGTCTGCGCAGCGCCCGCCGTGCCGGAGAGCAGAACGGCCAGTAGGTACGCAAGCAGACGACGCATCCGGATCACAGCGGCAGATCCTTGAGCATCTGCGCAACCGTAGACTGCGCGCCCTTCGCGTCGCGCAGGTCACCGCTCTGTCGTTCCATCAGGTTGAACCAGACCACCTTGCCGGTGCGCAGATCCACAATCGTGGCTACGCCGACCTGCATGCCGCCGCCGATATCACCACCCGTAATGAAACCGAGTACACGCAGAGCGACGCGTCCGGAACTTGCGTAGCTGTCGCGGATATAGGTGAACAGCGCGTAGTCGGCGCCGGTCGCGTCGTGCAGCTCGGACACGCCCGGACCCAGCGTCCAGTCCATCAGCGGCTTGCCGGTGACGGGATCTTTCTTGGTTGCCAGCACGCTCATAGGCTGCGAGAACTGGGCGATGCTCACCGCGACCGCCTGATTGAGCCGCAGGATCTGGCCCTGGCGCGAAGCCGGATCGAGGTCGGCGGGAATGATGTAGTCGGGTTTCTGGCTTGCGTGCTTGCCTTGCAGCAGGACGTGCACAGCCGCCGGATAGAGCTTGCGCGCATTGTCCGACCATTCCTTGCGCGGCTCCTGCATGCCGCCGGCGGCTACCACCGACAGCTCGATATCCGGCTGGATGACGACGATGCTGCCATCAATCCTGACGTTCTGCCCGCTGGCGTCGGTCGCGACGCGAACCTGCGCCTGGGCCGATGCGACAACGGCGAAAGCCAACGCGAACAGGGCCAAGTGATGGGTGAACAACCGGGGGAGGCCTTTCATCGAAGATGCCTGGCTTGGAAGATCGCCTAGCCTTGCCGATCCCGTTCTGTCAGGCAAGCGCCGCTGCGGCTCGTGCTAAAATTCTACGGTTTCCGTGGCTCACTCCCCCCATTACGTTGCATTGAACGAGGTTCCGATGCTGACACTCGCCCAGCGGGTCGGTCGCGCCAAGCCCAGCGCGATCATGGTCGTCGCCGAGAAGGCCAAGCGCCTTAAAGCCGAAGGCCGCGACATCATCAGCTTCTCGATCGGCGTGCCGAACTTCCTGCCCGGCCCGCATGTGTACGAGGCCGTGCGCAAGGCGCTCGACCACGACAGCGGCCAGTACGGCAGCAATCGCGGCTCGGATGCGTTGCTCGATGCATTCGTCGCGCACATGGCCCAGGTCGGAATGACCGGATACACGCGCAAGAATTGCGCGATCGGTATCGGCGCGAAAGGCGTGCTGTACAACCTGATGGAAGTGCTGCTCGACGAAGGCGACACGATCGCGTTCCCGACGCCGTACTGGACGAGTTACCTCGACATCGCTGAAATCGTCGGTGCGAAAATCCAGTTGTTGCCGTGTCCGGCCGAACAGAATTACAAGCTCACGCCCGCGCAGCTCGACGCAGCGCTCGCGCTGAAGCCGAAGGTGTTCTTGTTCAACAACCCGTCGAACCCGACCGGCATGGTCTACACACGCGATGAAATCGCCGCGCTGGCCGATGTGCTGGTGAAATTTCCGGACACGTGGATCATCACCGACGACATCTACAACCGCATGGTGTTCGACGGCATCGGCTACCACAACTTCGTGATGATCAAGCCCGAACTGCGCGAACGCGTGATCTTCATGGACTCGTGCTCGAAGACCTACGGCATGCCCGGCTGGCGCATCGGTTTCGTCGCGGCGCCGGAAGTCGTCGCGAACGCGGTCGTCACGCTGAATTCAAACCACATCACCAACCTGCCGGAAATCACGACTGCAGCCGCGCTCGCCGCACTGACCGGCCCGCAGGATGTGCCGATCGCGAAGAACGCCGAGTTCCAGGAACGCCGCGACCGCGTGATCGCCGCGATGAAGGCCATCCCCGGTGTTATTTGCCCGAAGCCTCAGGGTGCGTTCTATGTGTTTCCGGACATCAGCTGCGCGTTCGGCAAGACGCACGGCACGATGCGCATCGACAACGATGTGGACTTCTGCAACGCGCTGCTGGAAACCAAGGGCGTGGCCTGCGTACCCGGCGTCGCCTTCGGCGAATCGCGCGCGATGCGGATCAGTTACACATGTCCGGCGAACCAGCTCGACGATGGCTTGCGTCGCGTGCAGGAATTCTTCGCTGAATTGAAATAAAGCTGTGAATGGGGAATCGTGAATTGTGAATCGGCAAAGCCTCGGCATTGCCCGTTCGTCGCGTTTCGCCGTTTCCATTCACGATTCACAATTCACTATTCACGGAGCTCTTCCCATGAAAACCCCCGTTCGCGTCGCAGTCACCGGCGCCGCCGGCCAGATCGGTTACGCCCTGCTGTTCCGCATCGCCGCAGGCGACATGCTCGGCGCCGACCAGCCGGTGATCCTGCAGTTGCTCGAAGTCACGCCCGCGTTGCCGGCCTTGCAGGGCGTG
>JANXZP010000066.1 GCA_025355485.1 Pseudomonadota bacterium | reverse complement strand
GGGAGGGGTGGGGTTGCCTTGCAAAGGCCGCGTCGAATACGCATAATTCGCGTTCCACTGCTGCGGGGTGGAGCAGTCTGGCAGCTCGTCGGGCTCATAACCCGAAGGTCGCAGGTTCAAATCCTGCCCCCGCTACCAGTTTTGCGACTGAAATCTGCTTTTGGATTTCGCGCTGGGCTCGCAACGGCCGGTTCGTGTGCCGTTGCGCCGGAATCTGTTTTTACCGGAAGGGGCCTGTCGGCCCCTTTTGCTTTTCCGAATTCGTGTTTCGTTGGAGTTTGTTCGTGTCGAATCGTATTGCCGACATCGCCGCCATGCTGACGCCCAGCGTCGAAGCCCTGCAGCTTGAACTGCTGGGCGTCGAGCTGGCCGCGTCGGGCACGAGTGCGCTGCTGCGGCTGTATATCGATGCGCCGGGCCGCACGGTGGCGATCGAGGATTGCGAAGCGGTGAGCCGCGAAGTATCGGCGGTGCTGGACGTCAACGATCCGATCGCGTCGCACTACACGCTGGAAGTGTCGTCGCCGGGCATCGACCGGCCGCTGTTCACTGCGGCGCAGTTCGGCAAGCACATCGGCGAATCAGTGAAGGTCACGCTGCAGATTCCGCTGAACGGTCGCCGCCGCTTGCAGGGCGTGATCGTCGGCGTGGAAGGAGACGACATCACGCTGCGCACCGAGACTGCGGAAGTTTCGCTGCAGCACGCGAACATCGAAAAAGCGCGGCTGGTCCCGGACTGGGCCGCGTTGGGATTGGCGCCTGAAAAGTCATCGCTCGACAAGGGCAGGGCGCCGCGTAAAAAGGACTCGCGCAAGCCGGGTCCGTCATTCAACGACAACGGAGCGGATCGGCCGCCCGTCACGGAGCAGAAGCAATGAGCAAAGAGCTGTTGATGGTGATCGATGCGGTCGCCAACGAAAAAGGCGTGCCGCGCGAAGTGATCCTCGAAGCGATGGAAGCCGCGTTGGCGTCCGCCGCGAAGAAGAGCTATCACGACCAGGACGTGAGCGTGCGCGTGTCGATCCATCCGAAGGATGGCAGCTACGAAACCTTCCGCCAGTGGGAAGTCGTGGCCGACGACGTAGTTATGGAATCGCCGGATCGCCAGCTGCGCCTGATGGACGCGCTGGACGACAACGCCGAGTCCGTCGTGGGCGATGTTGTCGAGGAACAGATCGAGAACGCCGAATTCGGCCGCATCGAGGCGCAGGCCGCCAAGCAGGTGATCGTGCAGAAGGTGCGCGAAGCCGAGCGCGCGCAGGTCGTCGAGGCCTGGCAGGACCGTGTCGGCGAACTCGTCACCGGTATCGTCAAGCGCGCCGAGCGCGGCAACATTTTCGTCGACCTCGGCGGCAACGCCGAAGGCTACATTCCGAAGGACAAGGCGATCCCGCGCGACACGTTGCGCCCGGGCGACCGCGTCAAGGGCTACCTGCTCGAAGTCCGCGCCGAGGCGCGCGGCCCGCAATTGTTCATCAGCCGTGGCGCACCGGAATTCATGATCGAGTTGTTCAAGCTCGAAGTACCGGAAGTCGGCCAGGGCCTGGTCGAGATCAAGGGCGCTGCGCGCGATCCGGGCGACCGCGCGAAGATCGCGGTGCTCGCCCACGACCGCCGCACCGATCCGATCGGCGCCTGCATCGGCATGCGCGGTTCGCGCGTGCAGGCGGTGTCGAACGAGCTCAACGGCGAGCGCGTCGACATCATCTTGTGGAGCGACAACGCCGCGCAATTCGTGATCAACGCGATGGCGCCGGCCGAAGTGCAATCGATCATCGTCGACGAGGAACGCCATTCGATGGACCTCGCGGTCGCCGAGGACAAGCTCGCGCAGGCGATCGGCAAGGGCGGACAGAACGTGCGCCTCGCCAGCCGCCTGACCGGCTGGCAGCTCAACGTGATGACCCAGGACCAAGTCACCGCGAAAAGCGATGCCGAACAGGCCACCGCCCGCCAGTTGTTCATGGACAAGCTCGAAGTCGACGAGGAAATCGCCGGCATCCTGGTCGGCGAGGGCTTCAACACGGTCGAGGAAATCGCCTACGTGCCGACCGCCGAATTGCTCGCGGTCGAGGGCTTCGACGAGGACATCGTCGAGGAGCTGCGTGCACGCGCACGCGATGCGTTGCTGACCGATGCGCTGACGGTGGAGGAGGAACTGGACGAGCACCAGCCCGCCGAGGATCTGCTCACGCTCGACGGCATGGACGAGACCACCGCGTTCGCGCTGGCCGCGCGCGGCGTCACCACGCGCGAGGAACTGGCCGAAATGGCGACCGACGAGATCTCGGATATCGAAGGCATCGATCCGGAACGCGCCGCGGAGCTGATCATGGCCGCGCGCGCGCACTGGTTCGAGTGATGCGCGACGAATCGCCGCGCCAGTCGATTGGCGACGCGGCACGGTAAACTAGACGATTGAATGCGGCACGAGTTCACAGGAATCACATGTCCGAAGTCACGGTAAGAACGCTCGCGAAGACAGTCGGTACCCCGGTCGAGAAGCTGCTCGTGCAGCTCGCCGAGGCCGGCATGACCTTCAGCGGCCCGGATCAGGTGGTCACCAGCACCGAGAAGATGAAACTTCTCGGTTTCCTGCGGCGCACCCACGGCAAGGTCGAGAAGTCGGCCGACGAGGCCGCACCGAAACAGATCACGCTGGCCCGGCGCAAGGTCGAGGAACTCACCGTCGCCGCCGGCAAGAGCAAGACCACGGTCAACGTCGAGGTGCGCCAGAAGCGCACCTACATGCAGCGCAAGCTGGTCGAGGAACACGACGAGCAGAAGCTCGAACGCGAGGACGCGCAGCGCAAGCTCGACGTGTCGCGCCAGCAGTCCGAGGCTGAACTGGCCGCGCTGCGCGAAGGCGACCAGCGCCGCGTCGATGAAGAAACCAAACGTCGCGAGCTGCTCGAAAGCCAGCGCAAAACCAGCGAAGTGGTCGTCGAAGCCGAGCCCGTCGTGGTCGTCGTCGATTCGCCGAAGAAAGCGGTCGCCGGGGCGGTCGTTGCGCCGCCGGCCGAAAAACCCATGCACAAGCATGGGGTGGGTGCCGAATTGCGTCGCCGCGATCCAGCGCGTGACACAAAACCAGGGCAAAAGAAACCCGCGCATCGCGGTACCCATGCGATGCCGACCGAAGTCGAGGAAGGCGATCCGGCGAACCGTTTCTCGGCGCAACTGCACCTGACCGATTCCGAACGCGCGCGTCGCGGCGCCGGCAAACGCAAAGTGCGTGCGCGCCCGGTCGAAGCCAGCCGGCAGGCCGTCGGCCAGCATGGTTTCGCGCGTCCGACCGCGCCGGTGCAGCGCGAAGTCGCGATCGGCGAAAGCATCAGTGTCGCCGATCTAGCGCAAAAACTCGCGATCAAGGGCGGCGAAGTGGTCAGGGCGCTGTTCAAGATGGGCAGCATGGTCACCATCAACCAAGTGATCGACCACGACACAGCAGTTCTTGTCGTCGAAGAGCTGGGCCACACCGCCGTCGCTGCGACCGAGAACGATGCGGAATCCGCATTGATCGCGCATGGCGAAGACGTGCAGGGCGATCGGCAGGCGCGCCCGCCGGTGGTCACGATCATGGGCCACGTCGATCACGGCAAGACCTCATTGCTCGATTACATCCGTCGCACCAAGGTCGCTACCGGCGAAGCCGGCGGCATCACCCAGCACATCGGCGCCTACCACGTCGAGACCGCAAAGGGCGTCGTCAGCTTCCTCGACACGCCGGGCCATGCGGCGTTCTCGTCGATGCGCGCGCGCGGCGCCAAGCTCACCGACATCGTGATCCTGGTGGTCGCCGCCGACGACGGCGTGATGCCGCAGACCATCGAGGCCGTGCAGCATGCGCGCGCTGCAAAGGTGCCGCTGATCGTCGCGATGAACAAGATGGACAAGCCCGAGGCGAATCCGGACAACATCAAGCAAGGCTTGGTGAAACTGGAAGTCGTGCCGGAAGACTGGGGCGGCGACGTGCAGTTCGTGCCGGTTTCGGCGAAGACGGGCGAGGGCGTGGACGCATTGCTCGACGCGATCCTCGTGCAGTCCGAAGTGATGGAATTGAAGGCCGTGCGCGATGCGCGCGCGAGCGGCGTGGTGATCGAATCCAGCCTCGACAAGGGCCGCGGCCCTGTCGCGACAGTGCTGGTGCAACAGGGCACGCTGAAGAAGGGCGATTACCTCGTCTGTGGCGTGCAATACGGCCGCGTGCGCGCGTTGTTCGACGAGAACGGCAAGCAGGTCGATGAAGCCGGTCCGTCGATTCCGGTGCAATTGCTCGGGCTGTCGGGAGTGCCCGATGCGGGCGACGATTTCACCGTGGTCGAAGTTGAGCGACTCGCCAAGGACGTCGCCCAGCAGCGCGATGCCAAGCGTCGCGAATCGCGCCTGGTCAGCCAGGCCGGCAACCGCATGGAAGACATCATGGCGCAGATGGGCCAGGGTGCCGGCCAGTTGTCGCTCGCGCTGGTGGTCAAGGCCGATGTGCAGGGTTCGGTGCAGGCATTGCGCGAATCGCTGATCGGTTTGTCGAACGAGCAGATCAGGATCAATGTCGTGTCGTCGGGCGTCGGCGGCATCACCGAATCCGACGCGACCCTCGCCGCCGCGTCGAAGGCCGTCATCATCGGCTTCAACGTGCGCGCCGACGCGTCCGCGCGGCGCGTGATCGAAGCCAATGGCCTCGACCTGCGCTACTTCTCGATCATCTACGACGTGATCGACCAGGTGAAACAGGTCGCTTCCGGTTTGCTCGGCGTCGAAGTCCGCGAGGAAATCATCGGCACAGCGGAAGTGCGCGAGGTGTTCCGCAGCAGCAAGTTCGGCGCGGTCGCCGGCAGCATCGTGACCGAAGGCGTGATCCGCCGCGGCAAGCCGATCCGCGTGCTGCGCAACAACGTGGTGATCTTCGAAGGCGAACTCGAATCGTTGCGCCGCTTCAAGGAACTCGTCGAGGAAGTGCGCAACGGCACCGAGTGCGGCATCGCGGTGAAGCAGTACAACGACGTGAAGCCGGGCGACCAGATCGAGTGTTTCGAGCGCATCGAGATCCAGCGCACGCTGTAACCCGAGCCCGCGATGCCAGCCAAATCCTTCCATCGTTCCGATCGCGTCGCAGCCCAACTGCGCCGCGAACTCGGGCAGCTCGTCCACGATGCCGTGCGCGAGCATTCGCTGCCGTCGGTGAGCGTGTCGGACGTCGAGATCAATCGCGAGATGGAACACGCCCAGGTCTTCGTCACCGCGTTGCAGCCGGAACGAGCGAAGGAAGCGCTGGCCGGCCTGAAGGAACATGCGCGCGAGATTCGTTACCGGCTGGCGCACCAGGTCAAGATGCGCCACGTTCCCGAGCTGCATTTCCATTACGACGATTCGGTCGATCGCGGCGAGAAGATCGAGAAGCTGTTGCGCGCCAGCGGAACCGATTTCGCGCCATCGAGCGACGAAGCCGAATCCGGAAGCGATGCCGGGTCCGACAGCGATTGAGCAAGCCACGCGGATGAACCGTATCGCGTACCGGCCTTTGCATGGCATCCTGTTGCTCGACAAGCCGGCAGGCGCCAGCTCGAATCATGCGTTGCAGCAGGTGCGGCGGTTGTTCCGTGCCGAAAAGGCCGGGCACACCGGCAGCCTCGATCCGCTAGCTACCGGCTTGCTGCCGATTTGTTTCGGCGAAGCGACCAAGATCGCTGGCGTACTGCTCGGCGAATCCAAGTCATACACCACGCTCGCGCGACTCGGCACGACCACCGATACCGACGACGCCGATGGCGGGGTGTTGCGCACGCGCCCGGTTCCGGCATTCGACGATGCGATGCTCGAGGCGGCGCTCGTGCCGTTGCGTGGGCGCATCCTGCAACGCCCGCCGATTTATGCCGCGCTCAAGCAGGGCGGCGAACCGTTGTACGCCAAGGCCAGGCGCGGCGAGATCGTCGAAGTCGCCGAACGCGAAGTGGATGTCTTTCGGATCGTCTGCATCGAGCGCGGCGACGACTGGCTGCGGCTGGAAATCGATTGCGGCAGTGGAACCTACGTCCGCAGTCTCGTTCGCGATCTCGGCGAAATGTTGGGTTGCTGCGCGCACGTGGCCGAGCTGCGCCGGCTGTGGGTCGAACCGTTCCGTGCGCCGCGGATGTACGCGATGGCCGAACTGGAAGCGCTCGCGGCGACCGATGAGGCCGCGCTGGGCGCATGCCTGCTGCCGATCGAGGCTGGCATGGTCGGTCTCCCGGGAGTGCTACTTGACGCAGAACAGGCACAACGGTTGGGGCAGGGACAGCCAGCCTGGGTGAAGCCGCAGCAGATCCAACCGATTAGGATCGCGCCATCGCAGGCCAGCACCCAGCCGGAGACGCTGCCGTGGATAGGCGACGCCACGACCGTTGCCCTGTACGACGCGACTGGCCGTGCGCTGGGCCTCGGTGCGCTCTCGACCGACGGCACGTTGCGCGCGCAGCGCTTGTTCACATGGGCCGTTCCCACCTAAAGCCTTGTTCCGGCAGGTGTGCAGGGGCTACAATGCCCTGCTTGCCCGGAAGCTTTGTGAACGCTACGGCAAGCGATCCTTTCCAGCGATCCATCGATTGAACCAACGCAATCCTTTCCCAACCGGCGGGCCACGCGGTGTGTCGCACGACATTCCTGCAGGTCGCGCATCACCCGAGGTAGTACAGATGTCCATCGACACCGGCAAGATCATCGAAGAGTTCAAGCGTGCTCCTGGCGACACCGGCTCACCGGAAGTGCAGGTCGCGCTGATCACTGCGCGCATCGAAATGCTCACCGGGCATTTCAAGACCCACAAGAAAGACCACCATTCGCGTCGCGGCCTGCTGATGCTGGTCAACCAGCGCCGCAGCCTGCTCGACTACCTGCACCGCAAGGATACAGAGCGTTACAAGACGCTGATCGGCAAGCTTGGGATTCGCCGGTAAGTTCGCGTAGTTGTTGGTGCGTTCGAAGTTATTTGTGCGTTCACCCATGAACGCGAAGAGCAAGATCAAGAAGCGGCCATCCATGGCCGCACTTTCAAACTAGGACAAACATCACGTGGCGAAAGTAACCAAGACATTCCAGTACGGCAAACATCAGGTCACGCTGGAAACGGGCGAAATCGCCCGCCAGGCTGGCGGCGCAGTCATGGTTTCGGTGGACGGCACGGTCGTGCTGGTCACCGCGGTCGCGAACAAGTCGGCGCGCGAGGGGCAGGATTTCTTCCCGCTCACCGTCGACTACCAGGAAAAGTTCTACGCCGGCGGCCGCATCCCGGGCGGCTTTTTCAAGCGCGAAGGCCGTCAGACCGAGAAGGAAACGCTGATCTCGCGCCTGATCGACCGCCCGATCCGCCCGCTGTTCCCGGAAGACTTCCGTAACGAAGTGCAGATCATCGCCACCGTGATGTCGATGAATCCGGAAGTCGATGGCGATATCCCCGCATTGCTCGGCGCATCCGCTGCGCTGGCCCTCTCGGGCGCACCGTTCGCCGGCCCGATCGGCGCGGCCAAGGTCGGTTACAAGGACGGCCAGTACATCCTCAACCCGACCGCGACCGAGCTGAAGGATTCCAAGCTTGAACTCGTCGTCGCCGGTACCGCCAACGCGGTGCTGATGGTCGAATCCGAAGCCAAGGAATTGTCGGAAGACGTGATGCTCGGCGCAGTGATGTTCGGCCATCGCGAAATGCAGGCAGCGATCCGCGCGATCAATGAGCTCACCACCGAAGTCGGCGTGAAGTCATGGATGTGGAAAGCGCCGGAACGCAATGAAGCGCTTGCCGCCGCCGTCAAGGGCGCGGTGGGCGACAGCCTGATCCAGGCTTACGGCGTGCGCGACAAGCTCGAGCGTCGCGACGCGATCTCTGCATTGAAGAAGGAAGTCCTCGCCTCGCTCAAGTCCGATGCCGAGACGCATGCGTGGGCGACGGCCGACCTTGCCAAGGAATTCCACGATCTCGAATACAGCACCCTGCGTCACTCGGTGTTGTCCAGCAAGATCCGCATCGACGGCCGCCAGCTCGACGACGTGCGCGCGATCACCGTTCGCGTCGGCGTCCTGCCGCGCACCCACGGTTCGGCGCTGTTCACCCGCGGCGAGACCCAGGCGCTGGTCGTCACCACGCTCGGCACCGCGCGCGATGGCCAGATCATCGACGCCGTGTCGGGCGAGTACAAGGACCACTTCCTGTTCCACTACAACTTCCCGCCGTACTCGGTCGGTGAAGCCGGCCGCATGATGGGCCCGAAGCGTCGCGAGATCGGCCACGGCCGCCTCGCCAAGCGCGGCGTGCTCGCGGTGATGCCGTCGATGGAGTCGTTCCCGTACACGATCCGCACCGTGTCGGAAATCACCGAGTCGAACGGTTCCTCGTCGATGGCTTCGGTCTGCGGATCGTCGCTCGCGATGATGGACGCAGGCATTCCGCTGAAGGCGCCGGTCGCTGGCATCGCGATGGGCCTGATCAAGGAAGGCAAGGATTTCGCGGTGCTGTCCGACATCCTAGGCGACGAAGACCACCTCGGCGACATGGACTTCAAGGTCGCGGGTACCGAAGCCGGTATCTCAGCGCTGCAGATGGACATCAAGATCGACGGCATCACCGAAGAGATCATGCAGGTCGCGCTGCAGCAGGCGAAGGCCGGCCGCATCCACATACTCGGTGAAATGGCCAAGGGCCTGTCGGCTCCGCGCGCCGAGATGAGCGAATACGCGCCGCGCCTGCTGACCATGAAGATCCATCCGGACAAGATCCGCGAAGTGATCGGCAAGGGTGGCTCGGTGATCCAGGCGATCACCAAGGAAACCGGTACCCAGATCGACATCCAGGACGACGGCACCATCGTGATCGCCTCGGTCAACGCGCTCGCCGCGCAGGCCGCCAAGTCGCGCATCGAGCAGATCACCTCCGACGTCGAGCCGGGCCGCATCTACGAGGGCAAGGTCGCCAAGCTGATGGATTTCGGTGCGTTCGTGACGATCGCCCCGGGCAAGGATGGCCTGGTGCATGTCTCGCAGATCTCCAGTGAGCGCGTCGAGAAAGTTTCCGACAAGCTCAAGGAAGGCGACATCGTCAAGGTCAAGGTGCTCGAAGTCGACAAGCAGGGCCGCATCCGCCTGTCGATCAAGGCCGTCGAGGAAGATGCGGCCGCCGCCGCAGCTGCTGTCTGATCGCTTACGCCAGCGACTCGATTGTTCAGGAAAAGCGGGCTTCGGCCCGCTTTTTCATTGTGGATGGCGCACCGAACGATTTCCTGTCTGCCATCAGGATGCACTGATCGACGGCTGCTGGACACTGCGCATACGTCGATGACATCGTGGGCACTCAGCTGGATGGTGCCCCGATGATCCTGTCCTCGATTTCCATCTATCCGATCAAATCGACTGCCGGCATGACCGTGCCATCGGCGGAGATCGATGCGCGCGGACTGAGGCATGACCGGCGCTGGATGATCGTCGATCCGGAAGGCCGCTTTCTCACCGGCCGGCAAGTCACGCGCATGGTGCTGGTCCGTGCCACTCCGGAAGGCGGTGGATTGCGCCTGGACGCCCCATCGATGCCAAGCCTGCATGTCGCTGCACCCGGCAGCGCAGGCGAGCGGTTGCAGGCGACGGTGTGGGACGACGTGGTTGATGCAGCCTGCGCGGATGCGGGCAGCGATGATTGGCTCAGCGAATTCCTGGATCGGCCGGTGCGCTTGGTGATGATGGATGCGCAAAGCCTGCGCACGGTCGAATCGGCGCACGCGCATGACGTGAGTTTCGCCGATGCCTATCCGTTCCTTGCGATCTCCCAGGCGTCGCTGGATGGATTGAACGCACAGCTCGATGCGCCGATTTCCATGCAACGTTTCCGGCCGAACCTGGTCATCACCGGTTGCGATCCGCACGCCGAAGACCACTGGCATCGCATCCGGATCGGTGCGATCGAATTCGAAGCGGCCAAGCCGTGCACGCGCTGCGTGTTCACGACGGTCGATCCGATACTCGGCACACGCGATCCATC
>JANXZP010000065.1 GCA_025355485.1 Pseudomonadota bacterium | reverse complement strand
AAAGGCGCAGACTGAAGGCGATGATGTCGAAGCGATCATCCGCAAGGCGCTGAAGTCGGCGTTGCGCGGCTGACCGGGCGATTCACGGAAGACCCTGCCATGTCCGTATCGGAACACAGCACGAGTTCAACGCAGCACGCTTCGCACCAGCCGCAGGGCAGCGTGCGCACGCTGATGCTCGGCGCGGTCGGCGTGGTGTTCGGTGACATCGGTACCAGTCCCCTCTACACGCTGCGCGAGGCATTCCTGCCGCATTACGGATTGACACCCGATCCTGCGACGGTGCTCGGCCTGCTGTCGCTGATCCTGTGGTCGTTGTTGCTGGTGGTCACGGTGAAATACGTACTCATCATCATGCGCGCCGACAACAAGGGCGAGGGCGGCATCATGGCCTTGATGGCGCTCGCGCAACGTACGCTCGGTAATGCGAAGCGGTTGCGCTATGCGGTCGGCATCCTCGGCATCTTCGGCGCTTCGCTGTTCTTCGGCGACAGCGTGATCACACCGGCGGTGACGGTGCTCAGCGCGGTGGAAGGCCTCGAAGTCGCCGCGCCGACCCTGAAACATGCAGTGGTTCCGATCACTCTGGTGGTGTTGTTGATCCTGTTCCTGTTCCAGAGTCGTGGCACCGCGCGCGTGGGTCGTATCTTCGGACCCGTGATGGTGTTGTGGTTCAGCGCGATCGCAGCGGTCGGCGCATGGCACATCTTCGGGCAGCCGCAGGTGCTGGCGGCATTCAATCCCTGGTATGCGCTGCACTTCTTCGTCCGGCATGGCGCGCACTCGTACTTCATCCTTGGCGCGGTGGTGCTTGCGATCACCGGCGGCGAAGCCTTGTATGCGGACATGGGCCACTTCGGTCGCGTGCCGATCCGCGCGGCGTGGTTCTGGCTGGTCTTGCCCGCGCTGCTGCTGAATTATTTCGGGCAGGGTGCGCTGTTGGTCGCAAATCCGGCTGCTGCGGAAAATCCGTTCTACCTGGCCGCGCCAGGCTGGGCGTTATACCCAATGATCGTATTGGCGGCCGTTGCGGCGGTCATCGCATCGCAGGCGGTGATCTCCGGCGCATTCTCGGTCGCCAGGCAGGCGATGCTGCTGGGTTACATCCCGCGCTTGACGATCCGGCATACCTCGTCCAGCGCCGAGGGACAGATCTTCGTGCCGGCGGTGAACCGCATGCTGATGGTGCTGGTGATGTTACTGGTGGTGGCGTTCCAGTCCTCGACCCGATTGGCCGCGGCCTATGGCGTGTCGGTATCGGGCACGATGCTGATCGATACCTTGCTGCTGATGGTGGTGGCATACAACAGCTGGCGCGACTCGCGGCGCTGGGTGCTGCCGATCGCGGCATTGCTGCTGCTGGTGGACATCGCCTTCCTCGGCGCGAACGTGGTGAAGTTCCTCGACGGCGCGTGGGTGCCGGTCGCGCTGGGTATTCTCGCCTTCACGATGATGCGCACATGGCGACGCGGCAAGATGCTGGTCGCCGAAAGCCTGCGCAGCCAGCAGCTTGATCTGGACGTGTTCCTGCAGTCGCTGGCTGTGCATCCGCCGCATCGGGTTCCCGGCACCGCGATTTTCCTGAGTCCGAATGCCAACAACGTGCCGCACGCCTTGCTGCACAACCTCAAGCACAACAAGGTGCTGCACGAGAACAACGTGATCCTGAGTGTGCGCACGCTCGATGCGGCCTATGCCGAGCCCGAGGAACGCTGCGCTACCACCGACCTGGGCAATGGATTCAAGCAGATGATCCTGCGCTACGGATTCGCCGAAGAGCCCGATGTGCCCGCCGCGCTGGTGAGAAGCATTTGCGGCACCCAGTTCGACATGATGGACACCACGTTCTTCTCGAGCCGCGAAACCCTCGTCGCCGCCGAGCACGTCGGCATGCCGATGTGGCGCGACAAGATCTTCGCGTTCATGGCGCGCAACGCCAGTCCTGCGACCGACTTCTTCCGCGTCCCGGGAAATCGGCTGGTTGAACTCGGCACCAAAGTCGAGATCTAGTTCGATGGTCGATTCATCGGCCATCTGACCGCTATGGACGGTGGAAATGCCGAAAACGCAGGAGCGGTTTTCGGCCGTGGCCGAGAATCGATACGCCGACGCCGGAGGCCGCTCCTGCACATCCTGCGCTCGCGGCACTCGTCCATCCATGGACATCGTGAATCCGTCGTCGGCTTTGCCGCGCGCGACCGCGAGTCCTGCGCCTTGAGCATCGAGTCATGTTCGATACCGATCCGGTTTGCATGTCTCTTTCGTTGTTTCCCGAAAGGCGTATCCTTGCGCCTTCGCGCGGGCCAGGCCCGCCGCGGCGAGGTCAGCAATGAGCGATACAACCCAGGCTGCGCGCGGCGCACGTCTTGCCGCGCTGTCGCTGGCCGCGATCGGCGTGGTGTACGGCGACATCGGCACCAGCCCGCTGTACACCTTGCAGACCGCGTTCTCGGGCCAGCACGGAATCCCGCCATCGCCGGAGAACGTACTCGGCGTGCTGTCGCTGGTGTTCTGGTCGATGATGTTCGTGGTGTCGTTCAAGTATGTGTCGTTCATCCTGCGCGCCGACAACAAGGGCGAGGGCGGCATCCTCTCGCTGATGACGCTCGCGCAGCGCGGCCTGCGCGCGCACTCGAAGATGAAATACACCGTACTCGCGCTCGGCGTGTTCGGCGCGGGATTGTTCTACGGCGACAGTGTGATCACCCCAGCGTTGTCGGTGCTGTCCGCGGTCGAGGGCGTGGAAGTGCTGAAGCCGACCCTCGCGGAGTGGGTGTTGCCGTTGACGCTGGTCGTGCTGATCGCCTTGTTCGCGGTGCAGCGGTTCGGCAGCGCGCGGATGGGTTCGATCTTCGGTCCGGTGATGCTGGTGTGGTTCATCAGCATCGCGGCGTTCGGAGCGGCCGGTATCGTCGCCGCGCCGGAGGTGTTGCGCGCGCTGAACCCCGAGCACGCGGTGCTGTTCTTCGTCGACAACCATTTCACCGCATTCGTTGCGCTCGGAGCGATCGTGCTGGCGCTGACCGGCGCCGAGGCGCTGTACGCCGACATGGGCCACTTCGGCAAGCGGCCGATCCGCTGCGCGTGGTTCGGTTTCGTACTGCCGGCGCTCCTTCTGAATTACTTCGGGCAGGGCGCGCTGCTGCTGCATCACCCGGAAGCCGGCGACAATCCGTTCTACCTGCTGCTGCCGAAATGGGCGCTGGTGCCGATGATCGCGTTGGCCACCGCAGCGACGGTAATCGCATCGCAGGCGGTGATCTCCGGCGCATTCTCGCTGACCCGCGAGGCGATCCAGCTCGGCCTGTTCGCGCGCAGCCCGGTGATCCACACGTCCGACGAACGCTCGGGGCAGATCTACATGCCGCTGGTGAACTGGGGCCTGCTGATCGCGGTCGTCGCGGCGGTGCTGGGATTCCAGACATCCAGCCACATGGCCGCGGCCTACGGGATCGCGGTGACCGGCACGATGGCGATCACCAGCGTGCTCGCGCTGATCGTTGCGCGCCGCCTGTGGCATTGGTCGCGCACGGCGGTTGCGATCGCGGGGGTGCTCGCGCTGACGGTGGATCTGGCGTTCTTCGGTGCCAATGCGCTGAAGATCATGCACGGCGGCTGGTTCCCGCTGGTGATCGGCGGCATGGTGTTCGTGGTGATGACGACCTGGCGGCGAGGCCGCGAGCTGCTGATCGCGCGGCTCGAAAGCGGGCTGAACCTGCGCATGTTCATCGACAGCCTGGCCGAGCATCCGCCGGTGCGCGTGCAGGGCACCGCGGTGTTCCTCAGCGCCGCGCGCGAGGGCGTGCCCAACGCGATGTTGCACAACCTCAAGCACAACAAGGTGCTGCACGAGATCAACGTGATCCTCACCGTGCTGACCGATGACACGCCGAAAGTCGAGCCCGGCAAACGCCTGAAACTCGAGCCGCTCGGGCACGGCTTCTACCGGATGATATTGCGCTACGGATTCGCCGAGCAGCCGCACATCCCGATCGCGCTGACCGATTGCCGCTGGCAGGGGCTGGGCATGGATCCGATGGACACCACCTATTTCCTCAGCCAGGAGCGCGTGGTGGCGTCGCGGCAGCCCGGCATGGCGAGCTGGCGCGACAAGCTGTTCGCGTTCATGTCGCGCAACGCGAGCCCGGTGACCGACTTCTTCCGTATTCCACGCAACAGGATTGTCGAACTCGGTGCGCAGATAGAAATATAGGTTTGCCGATCCATCGGCCGTCGTGGCCGAGGATCGGCACGCCGATGTCGCAGGCCGCTCCTGCGCATCCTGCGCTCGCGGCACTCGTCCATCCATGGACGCGTGAATCCGTAATCGGCTCCGCCGCTCATGCGGAAACCCGCATGAGCGGCGTGTGGTGCATCCATGCACCACAGGTCTTCGATCGTAGGTTTTGCAAGCTCCGATAAGGCAAAATGCCGCTTGACCCGTGCTGTAGGGACCAGGTGTGAGCGAGGAACGCATCATCGATCCGACCATCGGCCGCGAGGAAGCCGCGCTGGAGGCCAGCATCCGGCCGAAAATGCTGGATGATTACGTGGGCCAGCAGCCGGTGCGCGAGCAGTTGAAGGTCGCGATCGAAGCCGCGCGCGCGCGCGGCGAGGCGATGGACCACGTGCTGATCTTCGGCCCGCCAGGCTTGGGCAAGACCACGCTCAGCCACGTGATCGCGAACGAACTCGGGGTAAACCTGCGCACCACGTCTGGCCCGGTGATCGAGCGCGCGGGCGATCTTGCCGCGTTGCTGACGAACCTGCAGCCGCACGACGTGCTGTTCATCGACGAGATCCATCGCCTGTCGCCGGTGGTCGAGGAAGTGCTGTATCCGGCGATGGAGGATTTCCAGATCGACCTGATGATCGGCGAAGGCCCCGCCGCGCGTTCGATCAAGCTCGACCTGCCGCCGTTCACCCTGATTGGCGCGACCACGCGCGCGGGGCTGCTGACCGGTCCGTTGCGTGACCGCTTCGGCATCGTGGCGCGCCTAGAGTTTTATAACACCAGCGAATTGCAGCGCAT
>JANXZP010000062.1 GCA_025355485.1 Pseudomonadota bacterium | reverse complement strand
GCGCGTACGTCGAGAACCTGTTGGATCCCCGGAATGTGCCCCGCCGCATGGCGGATCTCGTCCGTCACTTCAGGCTCGACGCCATCGAGTGCCCGCGTGAACACGGCCTTCGCGGACTGCCAGACAATGCCGAAAATCATCAAGGTGATGATCAGGCCGACGATCGGGTCGGCCAGCGGAAACCCGAGGTGCACGCCCAGGGCGCCGATCACGACGGCAAGACTGGTCAGACCATCGGTCCGTGCGTGATAGCCATCGGCGATGAGGGCCGCGCTGTCGATCTCCCGGCCGACACGAATACGAAACACGGCAACGGTCTCGTTCCCGAGGAAACCCACGACGCCAGCCAGCGCCACCCAGCCCAGCGACGTGATGGCTTGTGGATGGATCAAGCGGTTGATCGCCTCGTAAGCGGCGACCAGGGCGCTGATCAGGATGATGAACACGATCGCCATGCCGGCCATGTCCTCTACGCGGCCATAGCCGTAGGTGAATCGGGGACTCGGTTTGCGACGCGCGAGACGAAATGCCACCCACAGCGGGATGGCGGTTACCGAGTCGCCGACGTTGTGGATCATGTCGGCCAGCAGCGCCACGCTTCCGGACAGGAGGACGACAGCAAACTGGATAGCAGAAGTGATCGCCAGAATGATGAACGACCACTTGATCGCCCAGATGCCCTTGGTCGTTGTGGCAATCGTGGCATCGATGACCCCGTGCGTGTGGCCATGGCCTTTTGCACCGTGGTCGTCATGTCCGCCATGAGTTCCTGCGGGATGGCCGCTGATATCGCCGAAGCCGAACCAGGAGAGAATTGCGCGTAAGCCGGAGGGTTTGTTCATAGGTATTTAGTGATTCCCTTCAACGCTTCGATGGACTTGCGATTCGTGCGGTCGAAACTTGGAGTTTGTTCGAGGCAGTGATCGATGTGGTCGTGGATCAGAGTCTTCTTGGCCTTGGTGATCGCACTTTCGATCGCTTGCATCTGCTGGGCGATGTCCGCACACGGGCGATGCTCTTCGAGCATTCCGATCACGGAGCGCAGGTGGCCCTCGACGCGCTTGAGGCGTTTGATGATGGCAGGATGCGATGCGTGGGTACCCATGAATATATCCTCCCAGGGAGGATAGGGTTATACACTGCGGGACGTGCCATGAGAACAGGAAGGACACTTCAGTTCGCTGCCCTGGCGACGACAGGCTTCTGGGCGCGCGCCGGTGCGGCCTGCGCCGGACCGGCCGCGCCGGACATGTTGCCGCTGGTCACCGAGCGCTACTACGAACGCCAAGGCCTGCTGCCGGTGCCGACACGCCGTGCGTCCGGCTATCGCAGCTATGACGTGGTGTTTGGCGCGGCGATTGCCGTGAGCGTCGGAAGCTTTGCGCACGATCCCAAAACGGCCATGCAGCCGATGGCAGGTACCAGCGTAGGTTCGATGCAGTTGCACCGGATCATGACCAAGAAGATGGCAATGCCCACTACCGGCAATGTCGACAAGGACTTCGCGGCGATGATGAGCATCCATCACCAGATGGCCATTGACATGGTCGATGTGCTGGACAAGTACGGCAGCAATCCCGAACTCAAGGCGTTGGGCGCGAAGATGAAGGCAGCGCAGACCGAAGAGATCAAGCAATTGGCGGCGTACAAGTAGCGGCTGTCCGCGCGAGCGACCCTGCCGAACTGCGACAGGGCTGATCGCTTCATGCCACCACGCGCTGGCATGCCTGCGCGCACCGCCGGCATGCTTCCGCACACTTCTGGCAATGCTCCATCGCATGCGCACCGCACTCGCTGGCGCACCAGTCGCAGATCTTGGCGCACAGCGTGCACAGCTCCTTGAAGAACGGACTGTTGCGCGCCATCGCATCGGCACACAGACGGCAGATGGCCGCGCATTCGATGCAGCACGCCGGACATTCGTTCGAACTGTCCTTGCCGACCATGTGGGTGAAACAGTCACCGCATTCGGTGGCGCAGTCGTTGCACGCGGCGATGCAGTCGCGGATGGCCTGGGTCAGATGATCGTTCATGGTGTACCTCTTTGTGGTGAATCCACGGGTGTGGCGGGCTGCACGGTGACGCCGAACGGCAGGTACACGTCGTGGCCGTCAACCTGGATCTGCGCGAACAACTTGAGAAATCCGGCCTTGGCCGGTTCGAGATGAAAATCGATGCGTGGTCCGCCGCGTTCGCTGTCCCCGCGCGGCTGGGTACCCAGCGGGTGCACGTGCGCGATCGAACGCCCGTCCTGCGCGAAGCCAACGATGTGCGCGTAGGCACCCATCACCGGCTCGAGCGCCTCGAAGGGCTTGCCATCGCGCTGGACTGTGACGTGTCCCATCGCGGGTTGACCGGCCATCAGCGGGGCATCGAAGGCGAGCTTTGCGGTCAGGTGCCCGGCCACGGCCGATGATGCGAGCGTGGTATCGACCGGCACGCTTGCGCCGTGTTCGTTGAGGGCGAGCATCACATACTGCTGGGCGCCGCCCACCGGCGTCACGTCGAGCCAGACGTGGTAGGCGCGGTTGTAGCGCGGCGTGAACGTATAGGTCCACGTACCGGCTTGTCCTGTGAACTGCGGATGCTCGTGGCTGTAGTCGGTCAGGCTCGGATCCACAGCGAGTGCGTGGATGGTTTTCGTGTGTTCCAGGTTGAATGCCTCGGGGCCCATGGGCTTGCCGCCGGCTGCTTCGTGCACGTGCAAAAGGACGGTCACCGGGCCGCCTGATCCGAACGTGCCGGTAGATGTCGCGGTGGCCACAACGGTCGGGCCGCTGGCTCTGTCATCGCGCGTCGACATCGCCATGTTGCCCATGGC
>JANXZP010000020.1 GCA_025355485.1 Pseudomonadota bacterium | reverse complement strand
GGTCGGGTTTGCTTCGCACCCCCGCGACCGCTAAACTACGCAGTCCCATCCTGACGTCCGGCCCATGGCCGGCGCATCCCTCGGAGCAAGCATGGCCCGCGTGACCGTAGAAGACTGTCTGGAAGTGGTTGGCAACCGCTTCGAACTGGTGGTGATAGCGTCCAAACGCGCGCGCCAGCTGGCCAAGGGCGTGCCCTCGGTGCTTGAAGGGGCCGAGAGCTCGGACAAGCCCACCGTCCTTGCGTTGCGCGAGATCGCCGCACGCAAAATCGACCAGGCGACCATTGAGCTGGTCGAGAAATCCGAACGTGAACGCGCCGAGCGCGAGGCGCTTGAATGGGCCGCCGCCGAAGTTGTCGATGACGACCTGTCCAAGGGCGGCGACGACTAGTTTTTGATTGGTTCTGGATCAGTCCATCCAGGACTGACCAGAGCCTCGCAAAGTCCGGTTGCCGCAGGCGCTCCATGCGCCTGTCGACACTTTCCACATTCATGTGGGTCGCAGCCCCGGACTTTGCTCCGCCGCTCCAATCGCTGCACGCTTGGAGCGCGTACGAGGCATCCTGCCTCGTATCCCGCTTCGGTGAATTCTTCCGGATTTCCCCGATCGGAACCGCGCGAATCCTGTTGCGGCGTTGCCGCTCCGCGCGCCGCCGCGTAGGCTGGCCGCATGAACACGCAGCTCAGTGCGTCGATCCCCGCTGGTCCCGAGTCGGTGCCGGACGACGTTCTGGCGCTTGAAACCAAGCTGCGTGACTACCTTCTGCCGGAACAGATCGCCAGCGTGCGCCGCGCCTATGCGCTCGGCGCATCGGCCCACGCCGGCCAGACCCGCGCCAGCGGCGAGCCCTACATCACCCATCCGGTCGCGGTCGCATCGATCCTCGCCGACCTGCGGATGGATGCCGAAACCCTGTGCGCGGCGATCCTGCACGATGCGCTGGAGGACACGCCGCTGGAACGGCGTGTACTGGAAGACGCTTTCGGCGACACTGTGGCCGACCTGGTCGAAGGCGTCACCAAGCTGGATCGGCTGAAGTTCCGCGATCGCCAGGAAGCGGCCGCAGAAAGTTTCCGCAAGATGCTGCTCGCAATGTCGCGCGACCTGCGGGTGATCCTGATCAAGCTCGCCGACAGATTGCACAACATGCGCACGCTCGACGCGATGGCGCCGGCCAGCCAAAAGCGCACCGCGCGCGAAACCCTGGACATCTACGCGCCGATCGCGCAGCGGCTGGGCATGAACCGGATCAAGAGTGAATTGCAGGACCTGGGCTTCCGCATCCTGTATCCGAACCGCCACACCGCGATCCAGCGTCGCATCCGCAGCCAGCCGGTGGTTCGTCGCGAGGCCATGACGGTGATCGAAAAACGGCTGGCCGAACGGCTGGCCGAGGAAGGCCTGCCGTACCGATTGGTCGGCCGGGTGAAAACGCCGTACAGCATCTACAACAAGATGCGCAGCGAGCACAAATCCTTCGCCCAGGTGATGGACGTTTTCGGTTTCCGCGTCGTGGTGCAGACGGTGGGCCAGTGCTACCAGGCGCTGGGCATCGTGCACGGACTCTACAAGCCGCTGGATGCGCGATTCCGCGACTTCATCGCGATCCCCAAGGCGAACGGTTACCAGTCGTTGCATACGGTGTTGTTCGGGCCGTACGGTTCGCCGCTGGAAGTGCAGATCCGCACCGAGGACATGGACGTGATCGCCGAGCGCGGCATCGCTGCGCATTGGGTCTACAAGCACGGCGGCAGCGTGAACAGCGCGCAGTCGCGCGCGCACGACTGGTTGCGCAGTCTGCTCGAATCGCAGCAATACGCGGCGTCGTCGCTGGAGTTTCTCGAACACGTCAAGGTCGATCTGTTCCCCGACGAGGTGTACTTGTTCACCCCGAAGGGCGCCATTCTTGCCTTGCCGCGCAATGCGACCGCGCTGGACTTCGCCTACGCCGTGCACACCGACGTCGGCAACCACGCGGTCGCCGCGCGCGTCGACAAGAAACTTGTCCCGTTGCGCACGAAATTGAGCAGCGGCCAGCGAGTGGAAATCATCACCGCCAAATCGGCCGCGCCGAGCACGCAGTGGCTCGACTACGTGGTGTCGAGCAAGGCGCGCACCGCGATCCGCCACCACCTCAAGCACCTCGAACACGAGGACGCGGTCGACCTCGGCCATCGCATCCTCGAACGCGCCCTGGAGGCGCGCGACAGTTCGCTCGACAGCGTGCCGCCTGCGGTGCTGGAAAAATACCTGGCCGAACACCGCTATAAACGGCTGGAAGAATTGCTCTCCGACATCGCGCTCGGCAATCGCATGCCGGCGCAGGTCGCGCAGGCGTTGGCGCGCGGCGATGCGCATTCGCTCGGGCGCGCGGCCAGCGAGGACAACATCCACATCACCGGCGCCGAGCGCGGCATTATCACCTACGCCGCGTGCTGCAAGCCGATTCCGGGCGACCCGATCATGGGCCACCTCAGCGCCGGCAAGGGCGTGGTCGTGCATCGGCTCGAATGCAAGAACGTGCCGGAGTTCCGCAAATCGCCCGAACGCTGGGTCGGTATCGACTGGGATCGCAATGTCGAGGGCGATTACCGCGTCGAGTTGCGCATCGAGGTGGTCAACAAGCCCGGCGTACTTGCGCAGGTCGCCGCTGCGGTGGCGGAAGCGAAGTCGAACATCGACAGCGTCGAATACCAGGAGCGCGACATCAGCGCCTCGGTGATGCACTTCGTGGTCGAGGTCAAGTCGGTGCAGCATCTGGCCGACGTGATCAGTCGCATCCGTCGGCTGGCGGTCGTGCAGGATGCGCAGCGCGTTTAAAGAGCAGTCGCAAAGCGACACCTGCGTCCCGCGCCCGCGCTAGAGGGAGGGCGGCGAACCGCCGACGGAGTCGGTGGTGGGGTGAGGGCATAGTGCGTCGCGTTACACTCGCGTATCGAACGCGTCCGAAGGAATTCCCATGCTGCGCCACCCCGTCGCCACCGATCGCGCGCCGGCCGCCATCGGCCCGTACAGCCAGGGCATGATCTGCGGCCGCCTGCTGTTCACCTCCGGCCAGATTCCGCTGGATCCAGCCACCGGCGCGCTCGTCACCGGCGATATCGCCGCGCAGGCCCGCCGTGTGTTCGACAATCTCCACGCGGTGTGCGCGGCTGCGAACGCGGACTTCAGCCAGGTCGTGCGGGTCGGCATCTACCTGGTCGATCTCGGCGATTTCGCTGCGGTGAACGCGGTGATGGCGGAGTATTTCAATTCGCCGTACCCGGCGCGTTCGACCATCGGTGTCGCCGCGTTGCCGAAAGGCGCGCGAGTCGAGATCGACCTGGTGGTCGCGCTCGATTGATGCGTACGCGAATCTATCGGGCGTGAGTAAGGCGATCCATCGCAAACCACCCGCGCCGGCGCTGGCAGTGACTGGCGAAGCGCCGTTGTCCACGCTTTCCGGCGTCGGCCCGCGCGCCGCGGAAAAACTCGCCGCGCATGGCTTGCTGCGCGTGCAGGATTTGTGGCTCCACCTTCCGCTGCGCTACGAGGATCGCACCCGGATCAGCCCGATCCGCGCGCTGCAGCCCGGTCTGCCCGTGCAAGTCGAAGGCCGCGTCGAAGCGGTCGAACGCGGTTTCCGTTTCCGGCCAATGCTGCAGGTCGCGGTGGGCGACGATTCGGGCGCGACCCTGGTGCTGCGGTTTTTCCATTTCACCGGCGCACAGGTTGCGCAGTTCGTAGTCGGTCGTCGCGTGCGTGCGTACGGTACGCCGCGCCTCGGACGCAACGGACTGGAGATCGCGCATCCGTCGTATCGCTTTCTCGCCGACGACGGCGAAGCTTATCTGCACGATCGTCTCGATCCGGTCTACCCCGCCGTCGAAGGTGTCGGTGCCGGCGCGTTGCGGCGCCTGATCGGGCTCGCGCTGCAGCGCCTGCCGCCAGCCGATGAACTCGAATTGCTGCCGCCGCAGGTCCTGCGCGAACACAAACTGCCGAGCCTGCGCGACGCGCTATTGACCGTGCATCAGCCGACATCCGACACGGACTTGCTGAAACTCGCGGCGGGTATCCATCCGGCGCAGCAGCGATTGGCGCTGGAGGAATTGCTGGCCTATCAACTCAGTCTGCGTCGGCAGCGGATGGCGGTGCGGCGGCTGGGCGCGCGGCCGATCGTCGCGAACGACGATCTGGCCGACGCATTGCGCGGACGGCTGGGTTTCGCGCCGACCGTCGCGCAGGAACGCGTGTTGCGCGAGATCCATGTCGATATCGAGCGCGACGAGCCGATGTTGCGCCTGTTGCAGGGCGATGTCGGCAGCGGCAAGACCGCGGTCGCGGCACTGGCAGCGTTGCGCGCGGTCGCCGCGGGCCGGCAGGTCGCGTTGATGGCACCGACCGAATTGCTGGCCGAGCAGCATCTGGCCACGTTTCGCGCATGGCTCGAACCGCTCGGCGTCAGCGTCGTGTGGCTGGCCGGAAAACTCGCCGCGCGCGCGCGGCGCGAAGCGCTCGCCGCAATCGCCGATGGCAACGCGCAGGTCGTGGTCGGCACCCACGCGCTGATGCAGGAAGGCGTTGCGTTCGCCGACCTGGGCTTGGCGATCGTGGACGAACAGCATCGCTTCGGCGTGCACCAGCGACTCGCGTTGCGCGACAAGGGCGGCGACGGTGAGCGCGTGCCGCACCAACTCGTGATGACCGCGACGCCGATCCCGCGCACGCTGGCGATGACCGCCTATGCGGACCTCGACGTGTCGGTGATCGACGAACTGCCGCCAGGCCGCACGCCGGTGCAGACTATCGCCGCCAGCGCCGAGCGTCGCGCGGAGTTGATCGAACGCATCCGGGTTGCCTGCGCCGAAGGCAGGCAGGCGTATTGGGTTTGCACCATCATCGATGAAAGCGATGAGATCCAGGCGCAGTCCGCAACGGCCCTGCATGTACAGCTTGCCGAACAGCTGCCCGAGTTGCGCGTCGGTTTTGTGCACGGACGCATGAAGCCTGTCGAGAAGCAAACCGTGATGCGTGCGTTCAAGGATGGCGACTTGCACCTGCTGGTCGCCACCACGGTGATCGAAGTGGGCGTGGATGTGCCGCGCGCGAGCCTGATGGTGATCGAGAACGCCGAGCGGCTCGGGCTCGCGCAGTTGCACCAGTTGCGCGGTCGGGTCGGCCGCGGTGCGGCCGCGTCCACCTGCGTGCTGCTCTACCAGCCGCCGTTGTCGGCGATGGCGCGCCAGCGGATCGATACCATGCGCCAGACAACCGACGGTTTCGTGATCGCGCAGAAGGACCTGGAATTGCGCGGCCCCGGCGAACTGCTCGGTACCCGCCAGACCGGACTTGCGCAATTCCGGGTCGCCGACTTGATCCGCGACGCTGCGCTACTGCCGCACGTGCAGCGTTTAGCCGACGACCTGCTGGGCAGCGACCCGGTACGCGCCGAGCGCCTGGTCGCGCGCTGGGTCGGCGGAGCCGAGCGCTACGCGGGGGTATGAGCGCCACGGCATTGCGCAGCCGTTCCGGACTCGCCGTTGCGCCGGGCCGACCCGCGCTTGCGACGAGAGGCGCCTAACGGCTAGAATGATCGTCTTTTCCCGCCACTTCGCAAGGCGATTTCCGTGAAAGCCGACATTCATCCGAACTACCGCCCAGTCGTGTTCCAGGACGTGACCTCCGACTTCGCCTTCCTGACCCGCTCGACGCTGGCCAGCAAGGACACCGTGAAGTGGGAAGACGGCCAGGAATACCCGCTGATCAAGATCGAAGTGTCATCGCACTCGCACCCGTTCTACACGGGCAAGCAGAAGATGATGGACACCAGCGGCCGCGTCGATCGCTTCCGCAAGCGTTACGCGAAGTAATTCGCAATTGAGCGGCGCAACGCGCGACCGCTGCGGCGGTCGTCGCGTATTCGTTCGTTACAAAGATTTCATCCAATCGCGCCGTCCAGGCGCGATTTGCGTGATGCGCCAGCACTGACCATCCCGCGGTGGCTGTGTGATAATTCCTGCTCGAATTGACGGCCCCGTTTGCGCGCCGACCGCCGCGCGCGGGCTGTTTCCGGTGCACGCCCCATGCGTGTGCAGACGATTCCAGCGAGGAGATTCACGTGTCCGATAGCAAGAGCGTACTGCTGAGCGATGGCGCGACCGGCAAATCGGTGGAGCTGCCGCTGGTTCCCGGTACCATCGGGCCGTCCTGCATCGACATCAGCAAGCTGCCGGGCGCCACCGGCCATTTCACCTTCGATTCGGGCTTCACCGCTACCGCGAGCTGCAAGTCCGCGATCACATACATCGACGGCGATGCCGGCATACTGATGTACCGCGGCTATCCGATCGAGCAGCTTGCCAAGCACTCCAACTTTCTCGAAGTCAGCTACCTGCTGATGAACGGCGAGCTGCCAAACGCGCAGCAGTTCGCGAAGTTCGAGCACGAGGTCACGCATCACACGATGATGCACGAGGCCTTCCGCAACTTCCTTTACGGCTTCCGCCACGACGCGCATCCGATGGCGATGCTGACCGGGATGGTCGGTTCTCTGGCCGCGTTCTACCACCACGGGCTGGATCTGGAAGACCCGGAAACGCGCCGGTTGGCCGCGATCCGCCTGCTCGCGAAAGTGCCGACGATCGCCGCCGCGTGCTATCGCTACTCGATCGGCTGGCCGCTGCGGTATCCGCGCAACAACCTCGAGTACGTCGATCGTTTCCTGCACATGATGTTCGAGGTGCCGAGCGAACCGCTCGAACTCAAGCCGATCGTGGCGAAAGCGCTCGACCTGCTGTTCATCCTGCATGCCGACCACGAGCAAAACGCCTCGACCTCGACCGTCCGCCTGGTCGGTTCGACCGGCGCGAATCCCTATGCCTGTGTGTCGGCGGGTGTGGCGGCGTTGTGGGGGCCGGCGCATGGTGGCGCCAACGAAGCGGTGCTGAAGATGCTCGCCGAAATCGGCCGTCCCGAGGACGTCGGCAAAGCGGTGGACAGGGCCAAAGACAAGTCGTCCGGCTTCCGCCTGATGGGCTTCGGCCATCGCGTGTACAAGAACTTCGATCCGCGCGCGACGATCATCCGCGAAATGACCCACAAGGTGCTCGGTGATCTCGGCGTCAACAACCCGATGCTCGAAGTCGCGTTGCGCCTGGAAGAGGCCGCGCTGAAGGACGACTACTTCGTCTCGCGCAAACTCTACCCGAACGTGGATTTCTATTCGGGCATCATCTACAAGGCGCTCGGCATTCCGACCGAGATGTTCACCGTGATGTTCGCGATCGCGCGTACCGCCGGGTGGGTGTCGCACTGGCTGGAGCAGCAGAACGAAGCCGACGCCAAGATCGGACGACCGCGACAGGTGTACGTCGGCGCGACGCCGCGCGATTACGCGGCGATCGGTTCGCGCTGATTGCACGCACGATCATTGAAAAACGCCCGCATCGCGTGGAGTGATGAGCAGCATCTTGCGAGATGCCAGTGGCATCTCGCGTGGCGAAGAACACCCGCAGGGTAGCGCAGGGCAGCTAGTGCGTAGGATCAATCCGGTATCGATATCCATTCGTCCCGGATCAACAGATCTGATCCGTCAGTAACTCCTGTAGCGCGGACAATGATGCACGCCGCATCGGCTTCTCGTCGATGCGGTCGAGTGGGGCTTGGCGCAGCGTGTCGCGCGGCAACACGGTGAGGTCGAACGGCAAGCCGTCGGCCGCGAACAGCCACACGGTTGCTTCGGTGGTGCGATCGCGATCCAGTCGGATGCGCCGGCTCGATTCCTCCGCCGGTATGTGGTGATCGGCGAGGAACAACGACACGCGTTCGGCCTCGTCGGTATACAGGTGCAGGCAGACCGCCGAATGCGCATCGGCGGTGCCTTTGAGCACGGCGCCGACCAGACGCGGCTCGAACGCGGCGAAGAAGATCAGCGCGCGCGCCGCAGCCTCGCGCCGTTCGCGCAACAACTGCGGTTGCGACTGCGCGAGGAACAACCGCTGGTAATCGCGCAGGGCTTCCTGGATTTCGCTGTTGCGCGGCAGCGAGGCGTCGTCGTGGATACCGAGACGATGCGCTGCCTTGCGCTTGGCGAGGTGGAAATCGCGGATGCCGCCTTCACTGATCAGCCGCGCGGCTTCGATCGCGAGGCGCTGGCGACGTTCGCGGGTACGGATTTCGGTATGGGTGACGGCGTGAGCGTGCCGGGTCGATGCGGGGGCGTGTCGCATGGGCGGCCTCCGGAGCAGCACGACCCGCGCAACGACTGTCATGCGGGGCCAGTCCGAGGACCGGCGCTCAGAAGATATCAAATGCGTCTTCGTTGGTCGCGTTCGCGTCGGCGGTGCCGGGCACTTCGTTCTGGAAGCGCGCGAGCTCCTCGGCCTTGAAGTATTCCTCCATGCCGCCCGGCGTACCGGTCGGCAGCAGGGTGCCGGTGCTGCGGTTAATGGTCGCGGTCACGATGCCGGGCGGTGGATCGAAGCTGCGCTGCGGCACGTCGGTCAGCGCCACGCGCATGTAGTCGATCCAGATCGGCAGCGCGGCGCGCGCGCCGAATTCGGCGTGGCCGAGGGTGGAATAGTCGTCCATGCCGACCCAGACGGTGGTGACCAGATGCCCGCCGAAGCCCGAGAACCACGCATCGTGCATGTCGTTGGTGGTGCCGGTCTTGCCGCCGATGTCCTCGCGCTTGAGCACCAGCGCAGGCGTGCCGGTGCCGTGCTTGATCACGTCGCGCATCAGCGAGACGACTAGGAACGCGGTGCGCTCGTCAATCGCGCGGTGCGCCGGAAACGTGGACGGCGGCCCGACGAAATCCGGATCGACGGGTGGCGCGACCGCTACCGGCGCGACGACTGCCGGTGCAGCGGCTATCGACTTTTTTGAGGCGGCCGGGGCTTTGGTGTCGAGGTCCGGCTCATCAGCATCGGATGGCGTTGCCGGCGCAGGTGTCGCGACCGGGCCGAGGTCGAAACCGTCCACCACGCTCGACACAGCCTGATCCTGCTGCACGCGTTCGACGCAACTCGCACACGCACGCACCGGGTGTGCGCGCGCTATGGTCACGCCGTCGCGATCGACCACCCGATCGATGAAATACGGCTCGACCAGGAAACCGCCGTTGGTGAACACGGTATAGCCGCGCGCCATCCACATCGGCGGCACCGAGGCGCTGCCGAGCGCCATGGTCAGGTTCGGCGGCAGGCTTTGCTCGGTGAAGCCGAAGTTCTGGATGTACTTGCGCGCGAAATCCACGCCGATCGCGTCCAGCAGGCGCACCGAAACCAGGTTGCGTGACAGCGCCAGCGCCTCGCGCAGACGGATCGGTCCGTAGAACTTGCCGTCGTCGTTTTGCGGACGCCAGCTCTTGCCGGTCGAGTGATCGTTGAACACCACCGGCGCGTCGAGCACGATCGAGGCCGGCGAGAAGCCGCGTTCGAAAGAGGCTGCGTAGATGAAGGGCTTGAAGCTCGACCCCGGCTGGCGCAGCGACTGGGTCGCACGGTTGAACTTGGTCTGCGCGAAGGAGAATCCGCCGACCAGGGCGCGCAGGGCGCCATCCTCTGGCTCCAGCGAAATCAGTGCAGCCTGCGCCTTCGGGATTTCGTTGAGCTGGTAGCCGACGATCGTGGCCGCGTCGGTCTTGTTGACGACGAGGGGCGCGACGGTCTTGTCGGCGTCGGTCTTGCCCCTGATCTTGCTTGCGGCGGCGATCTGCGCGGCGTTTTCCTGGTCGGCCTTGCTGATCGGCAGGAGCCTGACCACGTCGCCGCGCGCAAGCAATGCATCGACGCGTTGCGGTTTTCCGGGCGCGATCGCCCAGCGCACCGCGTCGAGATTCAGGGCGATTTGCTGGCCGTCGCCGAGCATCACCTGCGCCATGTTGTCGCTGGCCTGCAGCACGACGCCCGACAGCAGGCCGCCGTAGATGCCGCGGGCCTGCAGTTTCTGCAATAACACGGAGCGATCGGCTTCGACATTCAGATCGAGCTTCGCCTCCGGACCACGATAACCATGGCGGCGGTCGTACACCAGCAGGTCGTCGCGCAGTGCGCGATTGGCCGCGGCCTGCTTGGTCGCGTCGATCGTGGTGTACACGCGATAGCCGCGGTTGAGCGCGTCGCTGCCATAACGATCGAGCATCGCCTGGCGCACCATTTCGGCCACGTACGGCGCATCGAGATCCACCGGCGGCTCGTGCGGCGCGGCATGCGGCGCCTCGGCTTTCGCGGCGTCGCGTTCGGCGGCGCTGATGAAACGCAGTTCGGTCATGCGATCGAGAATGTAGTCGCGGCGCTCTTTCGCGCGGTCGGGGTTCGACAACGGGTTGCCGCTGGACGGGAACTTCGGAATCGCCGCCAACGAGGCGGATTCGGCCAAGGTCAATTGATCGAGTTTCTTGCCGTAGTAGTACTCGGCGGCGGCGGCTACGCCATAGGCACGGTTGCCGAAGAAACTCTTGTTGAGGTAGAGCTCGAAGATCTGGTCCTTACTCAGTTCGCGCTCGATTTTCAGCGCCAGCGCGATTTCGGTCAGCTTGCGGGTGTAGCTGTATTCGTTGCTCAGGAAGAATTGCTTGACGACCTGCTGGGTGATCGTGCTGCCGCCCGGGACGCGGTGGCCATGGGTCGTGGAAAGCAGCCAGATCGCGCGCGAAATGCCACGCCAGTCCACCCCGGAGTGTTCGTAAAAGCGCGCATCCTCGACCGCGAGGAAGGCTTTTTTCAACCGATCCGGGACGTCGTGGATGCTGACCGGATAGCGCCTGACTTCGCCGAACTGGGCGATCAGCCGCCCTTCGCGCGAGTAGATGTTCAACGGCAGCTGCAACTCGACGTGCCGCAGGCCCTCGACATCGGGCAGGCGGGGCACCAGCAGCCAGTACAGGACACCCAGCGCAGCCACACCCAGGACAACCAGAACAAGGCCCGCAAAGATCGCGCGGCGCAGCCAACGGAGGAATCGGGTCATCCTTGGAACCTTCCAACGGTTTACAGACAGTAGTGCAAAGGAGTATAGAACGGGGCAGGGCGCTCAGGAGTTCGGGCGGGCAGGGGCACCTTCGGGGGGAGGTGGAGCCAACAGCTCGGGGGTTCGGGACGGTACCGGGTGCTTTTTTGCGTTGCCTGTTGCTATTTCGTGAGCAAATCGTTATTAATTAATGCAGCGGTGCATGTATTGCCGCTAAGTGACCGCAGGAAGGGGAGAAACCGTGGGTCTCTTCGGAAACACTCAGGCGCCCCTCGTTGGCGTCGACATCAGTTCCACAGCGGTCAAGCTGCTGCAGCTGAGCCACAGTGGCGGGCGCTATCGCGTGGAGCACTACGCGGTCGAACCGCTGCCGTCGAACGCGGTGGTGGAGAAATCCATTGTCGAAGTCGAGGCCATTGGCGAGGCGATCAAGCGCGCGGTCAGCCGATCGGGTACGCGCGCCAAGCACGCCTCGGCTGCAGTGGCCGGATCGGCGGTGATCACCAAGCTGATCACGATGCCCGCCAACCTTGATGAAGACGCGCTGGAAGACCAGATCCAGTACGAGGCGGCGCAATACATTCCGTATCCCATCGACGAGGTCAGCATGGACTTCGAGGTGCTGGGTCCGATGCCGGGCAATCCCGATGTGCTGCAGGTGCTGCTGGTCGCTTCGCGTTCCGAGAACGTCGACCTGCGCCAGTCCGCGCTCGAGATGGGCGGTTTGTCCACGCGGGTGATGGACATCGAAGCCTTCGCGATGGAGAATGCTTTTCGCCTGATTGCCGACCAGTTGTCCGTACCGAAGGACGGCTTGGTCGCACTGCTTGACGTCGGCGCCACCGTGACCACCCTCAACGTGCTGCGCGACCAGCGCAGCATCTACACGCGCGAACAGAGTTTCGGCGGCAAGCAGCTCACCGATGAGGTGATGCGCCGATACGGCCTGAATTACGAGGAAGCCGGTCTCGCCAAACGCCAGGGCGGATTGCCTGAGAGCTACGAGGTCGAGGTGCTGGAGCCGTTCAAGGAGGCGATGGTTCAGCAGATCAGCCGCCTGCTGCAGTTCTTCTACGCGGGCAGCGAGTACAACCGCGTCGATCAGATCGTGCTCGCGGGCGGTTGCGCTTCGATCGCCGGCATGGCCGGAATGATCGAGGAGCAGCTCGGCGTGCCGACCCTGATCGCCAACCCGTTGGCCAACATGTCGCTCGGTCCCCGCGTGCAGGCCAATGCGCTTGCGCAGGACGCCCCGGCGCTGATGATCGCCTGCGGCCTAGCCTTGAGGAGTTTCGACTGATGGCCAAGGTCAATCTCCTTCCGTGGCGCGCCGAGCGCCGCAAAGCACGCCAGCGGGAATTCTATTCCCTGCTTGGTGGCGCCGCCATCGGTGCCTTGGCACTCGGTCTGCTGGTCAGCTTCTTCTACAGCGAACAGATCGACGGGCAGAACCGGCGCAACACCTATCTCACCGAACAGATTGCCCTGCTCGATGCCAAGATTGAGGAAATCAAGGCGCTCGACGCGGAAAAGGACAGGCTGCTGCGGCGCAAGGAAGTGATCGAACAACTGCAGGCCAACCGTTCGCAGATGGTGCATCTGTTCGACGAGCTCGTGCGCACGATTCCCGAAGGCGTTCGCCTGACTTCGGTCAAGCAGGACGGCGACAAGCTCACGCTCGAGGGACAATCGCAGTCGAACGCACGGGTCAGCGCCTACATGCGCAATATCGAAACGTCCGGGTGGATGACCAATCCGGATCTGTCGGTCATTGAAGCGAGGGGCGGCGACAAGACCCTGCCTTATGCGTTCAACCTGTCGCTGACGCTGACCAAGCCCGGCCAGGTGATCGGGCCTGACGGCAAGCCGGTGATGGGTCCTGACGGCAAGCCGTTGATGGCTCCGACGACGACGGCTGGCGCGAATGGCACAGCTACGCTGGCGGCGCCGGGTGCGCAACCAGCGGTGGCAGCACCGACCCCTGCCGCTGCTTCGTCCGCGTTGCCGCCCGCCGCTCCGACGGTGCCGGCCAAGCCCGCGGCGGCATCGCCCGCCGCCAGCAGCAAGGGAGGGGCGAGCCAGTGAGCGCCAAGAAGAAAATCGATCTTCGCAATCTGGATTTCAACAACGCCGGCGCATGGCCGGGCGGATTGAAATTCGCCGCGTGCGCACTGATCGCGGTGGTCATCCTCGTCGTGATCTATTACTTCATGATTGGCGACAAGCGTGAAGTCCTGGCTGGCTTGCAGCAAACCGAGGTCTCGCTGAAGGCGACCTATTCGGAGAAGCATGGCCGCGCCGCGAATCTTGAGCCGCTGAAAATCCAGCTCGCCCAGATGAAAGAAATTCTCGAGCAGATGATGCGGCAACTGCCGGGCAAGACCGAGATGCCCGATCTGATTGTGGATGTCTCGCAGACCGGCTGGCCAGCGGCATCGTCAACGAACTGTTCCAGCCCGGCCCGGAAACGCCCAAGGAGTTCTACGCCGAGAAGCCGATCAACTTGCGCATGGTCGGCACCTACCACCAGTTCGGCTCGTTCATGAGCGGGGTGGCCTCGTTGCCGCGCGTGGTGATCCTGACCATGCACAACATCTCGCTGAAACCGACCAACATCGGCAACAAGATCGGGGTGGACAGCAGTCTGACCCTTGAGGGCACAGTGAAGACTTATCGTTACCTGGATGAAGCCGAACAAGCCGCGCAGCAGCCTGCAACGACCGCTGCGAAGAGCGGCGCTCCTGCACCGGCAGCTTCGCCGGCGGGGGGGCACTGACATGACACTGCAACAACGATTCGCTTCACGCTGCGCGTTCCTCGTCGTGATCGTTGCGTCGCTTGCCGGCTGCGGTCCCGGCACCTCCGACCTGGAGCAATGGGTGCAGACAGAGAATCAGAAACCAGGCCCACCGCTACCACCGGTTCCGGTGCTGCAGCAGTTCGAAACATTCATCTACAACGATCAGGGACTGCGCGATCCGTTCGCGCCGCCGGTGGATACGAGCCGCAATTCGTCCGGCCCGCGTCCGGATCCTGATCGCCGCAAGCAACCGTTGGAAGCCTATCCGTTGGACAGCCTCAGCATGCTCGGCACGCTTAACACCAACAGTGCAAGCGCTATCGTGGGGCTGGTGATGTCGCCAGACAAGGTGCTGCATCGGGTAACACCGGGAACGTACGTGGGGCAAAGCGATGGCCGGGTCACGGCCGTGCATCCGGACAAGATCGTCATCATCGAGCTGGTGCCCGACGGGGCAGGCGGCTGGATCGAACGGCCGGCAACCATCGCACTAGCAAACCAATGATCGGGGAGTAGCATGATGAGCGCAAACAATGTCATTCGCCGGATGGGACGGTCGCGCGGCGCGGCGCTGGGCATGTGTGTCTGGCTACTCAGCAGCGCACTTCCCGCGTTCGCGTCGAATGTCCTGCAGCAGGTCAGCCATGCGCCGGGCGCGAAGGGCGGGGTGGATATCACCCTGCAATTCGCCGATCCGATCGCCGATGCGCAGGTCTTCACGACCGATAATCCGCCGCGGATCGCCATCGACCTGCCCGATACCCGCAACGGCATGGCCGAGCGCAGGGTGAGCGTCGGCAATGGCGCTGCCAGTGCAGTCTCCGCCGTCGAGGCCAACGGGCGTACGCGCGTGGTGGTCGACCTGTTCCGGCCTGCGGCTTACGAATCGCGTATCGAGGGCAACCGTCTGGTGCTGTCGGTGGCAGGTTCGGGCGTGGCCTCGCAGATGGCCAAGACTCCAGTGATGGCCAACACGATGGATCCTTCGCGCCGGGTTGCGGGCGCGCTGAGTGTCTCCAATATCGACTTCCGTCGCGGTGCCAACGGTGCCGGCCGGGTGGTGATCCGTTTCAGCGGCGAAGGCGCCGCTGCGGACATGCACACCGAGGGTACCCGGGTAATGGTCGATGTCGGCAATGCGATGATGCCGGCAAACCTTTCCAAACATATGGATGTCAGCGATTTCGCGACACCGGTGCAGTCGCTGGATTCTCACCCCCAGTCTGGTGGTAGCCGTCTGATCATCAACACCACGGGCGCCTTCGAATCGATGGCCTACCAGTCCGGCAACGAGTACGTGGTCGAGATCAACCCGAAAAAAGCCAGCGCCGACAGCGCGAATGGCGGCGACGCTCGCATGGGTGGCATCGGCAAAGTGGTTTACAAGGGCAAGCCTGCCACGTTCAATTTCCAGGACGTCCCGGTGCGCACCGTACTCCAGCTGATCGCCGAGGAATCCAATCTGAATATCGTCGCCTCCGACACGGTGGGTGGCAACGTCACCCTGCGCCTGATCAGCGTGCCCTGGGATCAGGTGCTGGATATCGTGCTGCGCGCCAAGTCGCTGGACAAACGCCAGGATGGCGGCGTGGTCTGGGTGGCGCCGCAGAAAGAGCTGGCGGACTACGAGCAGGCCACGCAGGACGCCCGCATCGCGATCGAGCAGCGTGTCGAAACCGTGACCGAATATATCCCGATCAACTACGGCAGCGCAGAAGACATGGCCAAGCTTCTCACCGACGATGCCAAGTCTGCTTCAGGCGGCGCCGGGGCAGGCGGTTCACAACGAGGCTTCCTGTCTCCGCGCGGCAGCGTGAGTTTCGACCGTCGCAGCAATACCCTGCTGGTCATCGACATCCCGAAGAAGGTTGCCGAGATCAAGCAGTTGATCGCGCTGCTGGATCGACCGGTCGATCAGGTGCTGATCGAGGCCAGGATCGTGATCGCGACCGAAAACTTCGCGCGCGACCTCGGCGCACGCCTTGGATTGAGTGGGTTCAATCAGGGCGGTTCCGCCCTGACGACGTATGGCGGAAATCTCGAGAGCACGCTGACCACCAGTAATTCGGTGACTTCAGCCAACGTCGCTACCAACAACTCAATAGTCAGTACGAACCTTGCCAATGCGGCGGCATTGGCCGCTTACAACGCAGCTATCGCTGCGTTGCCGGCAGGGACGGATCCCAATTCGATTCCGAGACCCATAGCGAAAGTCCCAACCTTCACGATTCCGACCATCACCCGTGGCTTGAACGTCAACCTCCCCGTCGCCAATGCTTCCGGCGGCCTTGCCTTCACTATCCTCAATGGCGGCCACATGCTCGATCTGGAGCTGACCGCGATGCAGGCCGAGGGCCGTGGCGAAGTGGTATCCAATCCGCGTGTGATCACCAGCAACCAGAAGGAAGCAGTGATCCAGCAGGGCGATGAAGTGGGTTACGTCACCCAGACACCTGCTGCCGCTGGTGGTGTGCCGACTCCAAACGTCCAGTTCAAGGAAGTGCTGCTTGAACTGAAGGTCACCCCGACGATCACCAGCGACAACCGGGTCTACATGGCGCTGGCGGTGAAGAAGGACGAGATTGCGCGCTTCATCGACACCAGCATCGGATCGGTTCCGCAGATCACCAAGCGCAACATCACGACCGCCGTGCTGGTCGATTCCGGCCAGACCGTCGTGATCGGCGGCGTGTACGAGTTCAAGAGCCAGGAAGACCTGAACAAGGTGCCGTTCCTTGGCGACCTGCCGGGCTTGGGCAACCTGTTCCGCAGCAAGAACAAGAGCAACCAGAAGGCGGAGCTGCTGATCTTCGTTACCCCGAAGATCCTGCAGGTCAAGCAACGCGCCAACTGACGTTGCACGGCGTTCGTGCCGACGTTGTCGTGAGAGGGCCGCTGTGCGGCCCTTTCGCTTTTCTGGCCGTTGCATACGGAGATAGCCGTGCTACGCAAGATGCTGTCCGCAGGCGAATACCTGTTCCGCGAGGGGGACCAGCCAAGCTCCGCGTTCCTCATCGAAGAGGGTACGATGGAGATGCATTCCGGTGAAGGTCGACGTCGCCTCGTATTGGCGCGGCTCGGGCCCGGCGATCTGCTCGGTGAGATGGCGGTGGTTGACCGATCGCCGCGCACCGCATCGGCACTGGCGCTGAGCGACAGTGTGCTGCTGGTGATCGATGGCGACCAGATCAAGGATCGGCTAGCGGCCAGTGATCCGATCATCCGGATGTTGCTCGACGGCCAGATGAAGCGGTATCGCAGCATGCTTTCGTTGTTGCAGGGGCGCGGGCCGACCGACTCCGCTGCTGATCCCGCAGCGGAAAGCGAGCCGGGCCTGAGCAAGTTCCGCCTCGAAAGCCATTTGCGCGATGCGCTGTCGCAACACAAGCTCGAAGTCCGCTATCAGCCGATCCTCGAGATCGCGTCGGGTCGTGTCGCCGGTTACGAGGCGCTGGTGCGCTGGGAGCATCCGACGCGCGGCCCGGTGTCGCCGGAGGAATTCATCAAGCTCGCCGAGGAAACCTCGCTGATCGTGCCGGTGGGCGAGTACGTGTTCGACGTCGCCTGCGCCGCGCTTGATCGCCTGCGCGCCGATCCAATGCCGTTCGTGGCGGTGAACGTCTCGGCGCGCCAGCTCGCCAACGAAGGCCTCATGCAGCGCGTCGTCGAACGACGCGAGGCGCTGGGCTTGCCGCCTGGCTGCATCAAGGTCGAGATCACCGAGAGCCAGGCGCTCGATTACGGGCAGGTCGCCCAAGTGATTGAGCATTGCCACCGCAACCGCATCGAGGTATCGCTCGACGATTTCGGCACCGGCTATTCGCACCTGACCCATCTGCACCATCTCGATTTCGACGCCATCAAGATCGACCAGGAGTTCGTGCGCGAAATGTTTTCATCGGAGCGCGCGATGAGCATCGTGCGTGCGATTGTCGCGCTCGGCCAGGCGATCCATGCCGACCTGATGGTGGAGGGCGTGGAAACGCGCGAGCAGCTCGAATTTCTGCGCTCGATCGGTTGCCGCTACGCGCAGGGCTATCTGATCGGCAAGCCCGAGCCACTGGAAAGCGCGCTCGCCGCGCGTTGATCCGAATCCGTCCTGATCAGGCCGATGCGGATCGTGGTGTATCCTCGCGCGAATTGACGGGGATGGCCGATGACCACACGACGTTACCGATCCGACGCGGTGCGCGCATGAAACCCGCATCGACTATGCACATTGCCGCGCCCGATCCCGAAGCGCGCGGCCGCGGCCTGCCGTTGCATGTGAAAGTGCTGATCGGCTTCGTGCTCGGTGCCACGATCGGCCTTGCCGTGCATTTCTACACGCCGGATGCACCGCTGCTGCACGGCCTCATCGCTTACGTGACGAAACCGTTCGGACAGATTTTCCTCAACCTGCTTTTCATGCTGGTGATCCCGTTGATGTTCTCGGCGCTGGTACTCGGCGTGGGCGAACTCGGCGACATCGCAAGCCTCGGTCGGCTTGGCTGGAAGACGCTGACGTACACCGCAGTAGTCACCGGCATGGCGGTCGCGATCGGCCTGCTGATGGTGAACCTCGTGCAGCCCGGACTGCACATGAAGCCCGAACTCGTGCAGCAGGCGATGGCGAGCAACGCGGTGAAAGCCGGCGAGATCGTCAGCAGCGGCCACCAACTCAATGCGGTCGACCTGATCGTCAACATCGTGCCGCACAACGTGATCGCGGCGGCGGTGGACGACAAGCAGATGCTCGGCGTGGTGTTCTTCGCGCTGATGATCGGCATCGGCCTCGTACTCACGCCGAGCGCGGCCACGCAGGCGTTCAAGACCGCACTACAGGGATTGTTCGAGATCAGCATGCGATTGATCGGATTGTTCATCCAGCTCGCGCCGTACGCGGTCGCGTGTTTCATGTTCAACCTGTGCGCGCAGCTGGGCCTGGATGTGCTGGCGAGTTTGTTCTGGTTCGTCATCACCGTGGTCGGCGCGCTCGCGTTGCACATGTTCGTGATGCTGCCGCTGTGGGTCCGCTTCATGGGGCGGATGTCGCCGCGACGTTTTTTCCGCGACAGCCAGGAAGCGATTCTCACCGCGTTCGCGACCGCCTCGTCGACCGCGACCTTGCCGGTGACGCTGCGCGTCGCCGAAGAAAACCTGATGCTGCCGCGCAAGGTGTCGCGCTTCGTGCTGACCGTTGGCGCGTCGGCGAACCATCACGGCACCGCGTTGTTCGAAGGCGTAACCGTGTTGTTCCTCGCGCAAGTGTTCGGATTACACCTGCCGCTGCTGCAACAGGTGATGGTGCTCGGCTTGTGCATCCTCGGCGGCATCGGCACGGCGGGAATTCCATCCGGATCGCTGCCGGTGATCGCGATGATTTGCGGCGTCGTCGGGCTGCGGCCGGAAGGCATCGGCATCATCATCGGCGTCAACAGTTTCCTCGACATGTGCCGCACCGCGCTGAACGTGACCGGCGACCTCGCGACCGCCGTGGTGGTGTCCGAGCGCAGCGGCGAGGCGGAATTGCCTGCGTCCTGACCGCGCTCCGACGCGATCGCGATTCGCACATCGCGATGCCATGGCCCGGTGATAACTTTCGCCGAACCACGCGGATTGGGGGAGGATCGATCGAGGCGCAAGGTCATTGGAATTACGTTGTCGCCGTTCGTGCGCAAGGTGCTGCTGACGCTGGAAATCAAGGGGCTGGAGTACGAGCTCGATCCGGCCACCCCGCTGAACCCACCAGAAGGATTTCGACGGATCAGCCCGCTCGGCAAGATTCCGGGTTACGTGGACGATGCGCTGGAGATTTCCGACTCCTCGGTGATCTGCCAGTACCTCGAAGATCGGTATCCCGAGCCGGCGCTGTATCCGCGCGATCCGGCCCTGCGTGCGCGTGCGAGATGGTTCGAGGAATACGCCGATACCAAGTTGCTTGAAGTGCTGGGGCCGCCGTTGTTTTTCGAGCGCGTGGTCAAGCCGCGCTTCCTGAAGCAACCGACGGATGAGGATCGCGTGGCGGCCAACATCGCCAACGGCATTCCTCCGGCGCTGGATTACCTCGAGACGGTGGTTCCGGAAACGGGCTGGTTGGTCGATGGTACTTTTTCGATCGCCGATCTGAGCATCCCCAGCTTTTTCGCCAATGCACGCATGGCCGGGTACGAAGTCGATGCGCAACGCTGGCCACGACTGGCGGCCTATCTCGCGCGGGCTTGGGCGCACCCCGCATGGGGCAAGCGGTTGGCCGCCGAAGCAGCGATGGGCTGAGGTTGCCGGCATCGCCGGCATGTCTTTGAACTCGCCGTCGGTGATCGCTGCGGAGCGCTAGAACCGCGATATCGCCCGTGCAACGGCGACAGCCGCGCCTGCGGATGGGACAATGCGCGCTTCCCCACGCAGCCCCAGGCACGCCGCCGCCATGTCCACCCGCCGCGAACTCGCCAATGCCATCCGCTTCCTCGCCGTCGATGCCGTGCAGGCGGCGAATTCCGGCCACCCCGGCATGCCGATGGGCATGGCCGATATCGCCGAAGTGTTGTGGAACGATTTCCTCAAGCACGCGCCGAAGAATCCGAACTGGTTCAACCGCGACCGTTTCATGTTGTCGAACGGCCACGGCTCGATGCTGCAGTACGCGTGCCTGCACCTGAGCGGTTACGACCTTCCACTCGAGCAGCTCAAGCAGTTCCGCCAACTGCATTCGATGACACCGGGACATCCCGAGCGCAAGGACACGCCCGGAGTGGAAACCACTACCGGGCCGCTGGGGCAGGGCTTCGCGAACGCGGTCGGTTTCGCGCTCGCCGAGCAATTGCTCGCGCGCGAGTTCAACCGCCCCGAATTCGACATTGTCGACCACCACACCTACGTGTTCATGGGCGACGGCTGCATGATGGAAGGCATCTCGCACGAAGCCGCATCGCTCGCCGGAACGTTCAAGCTCGGCAAGCTCGTCGCGTTCTGGGACAACAACCACATCTCGATCGATGGCGACACCGACGGCTGGTTCAACGACAACACGCCGGCTCGTTTCGAGGCTTACGGCTGGCACGTGCTGCGCGATGTCGATGGCCACGATACCGATGCGATCGCGCAGGCGATCCGCGACGCGCAGGCCGAAGGCGAGAGGCCGACGTTGATCTGCTGCCGCACGATCATCGGTTTCGGCGCGCCGAAGAAACAAGGCACGGAATCCGCGCATGGCTCGCCGCTGGGCAAGGATGAAGTCGCTGCCGCGCGCGCGAACCTGCACTGGCCGTATGGGCCGTTCGAGATTCCGGCGGAGATTTATGACGGTTGGCGCGCAGGTAACACCGGCATCGTGCGCGAGGAAGCCTGGAACAAATTGTTCGACGCGTACGCCAAGCAATATCCGCAGCTCGCCGACGGACTCAGCCGTCGTTCGCACGCCGAATTGCCGGAGGATTTCAACGACGCGGCCGACGCCTACATCGCGAAGACGCAACTCGAAGGCCCGGAAGTCGCAACACGCAAGGCATCGCAGATGGCGCTCGATGCGTACGGCCCGCACCTGCCGGAACTGATCGGCGGCTCGGCGGATCTTGCCGAATCCAACCTGACGATCTGGAAAGGTTCGCGCAACATCCTCACCGATCAGCAAGGGGGCAACTACATCCACTACGGCGTGCGCGAATTCGCGATGACCGCGATCTCCACCGGCCTCGCGCTGCACGGCGGATTCCTGCCCTACGACGCAACCTTCCTGGTGTTCTCCGACTACGCACGCAACGCGGTGCGCATGTCGGCATTGATACCGGCGCATTCGATCCACGTGTACACGCACGATTCGATCGGCCTCGGCGAAGACGGCCCGACCCACCAGCCGGTCGAGCATGTCGCGTCGCTACGCTACATCCCGAACAACGACGTGTGGCGCCCCTGCGATGCGGTCGAGTCGGCAGTGTCGTGGAAAGCCGCGATCCAGCGTCGCGACGGGCCGAGCTGCCTGGTGTTCACCCGACAAAAACTCCCACACCAGCAGCGCACCACAACTCAACTCGCTGACATCGCGCGCGGTGGTTACGTGCTCAGCGATCCGCTTGAGGCGAAGTTCGACGTGATCCTGATCGCCACCGGTTCGGAAGTCGCGCTCGCGATGGACGCGATGAAACAACTCGTGACGACCGGCATCAAGGCGCGCGTGGTGTCGATGCCGTGCGCCGACGTGTTCGACCGCCAGCCGATCGAGTGGCGCGAAGGCGTGCTGCCATCGTGGTGCCGCACGCGCGTCGCGATTGAAGCGGGCGTCAGCGATTTCTGGCGCAAGTACGTCGGCCTCGACGGCGCGGTGATCGGCATGGACACGTTTGGCGCATCGGCACCGGCGGAGGCGCTATTCCCGTATTTCGGCTTTACCGTCGAACAAGTGGTTGAAGCGGTGAAGGCGCTGGGCTGATCCCAGGTCGCGAATCGCCCGGTTTCTGATCGTCATCCCCGCTTGACATGTTCGATTACAAGCGTAATCTGTAAGTCAATTACAGGTGTAAACGAACCATGTCCAGCGAACGCCGCGCCACCGAGCCAACTCAGATCAGCGACGCCGAGTCTTCGGTGATGGAAGTCCTGTGGCGGCGCAGTCCGCTCGCGGCCGAGGATGTCGTTGCCGCGCTCGACAAGAGCCAGGACTGGCAGGAAGCGACGATCAAGACCTTGCTCAATCGCTTGCTGAAGAAGAACGCGATCCGCGCCGACAAGGACGGGCGTCGCTACTTGTACTCGCCATTGCTTGCGCGCGCGGACTGGGTGCAAAGCCATAGCGAAGGCTTGCTCGATCGCCTCTTCGGCGGACGCGTCGCGCCGCTGGTCGCGCACTTCAGCGAGAAGGGCAAGCTAAGCAGGAAGGACATCAACGAGTTGAAGAAGTTGATCGCGGAGATCGACGATGAAAACTGAATTGCTGGCATGGTTGATTAACGCCACCGTCGCCACCTCGCTGGCGAGCATCGCGGTGCAGCTGTTGCGCAAGCTGTTGCAACGCTGGCTAGGCGCGGAAATCGCGTATCGCCTGTGGGTGGTGGTGCCGCTGGCGGCGATCGTCGCGCTGTTCTCGCCTCCGCAGTTCACGTCTGCATCGACGCCGATCGTCGGGACGAGTTTCAGCATGGCGCCAGCAATCCAGGTCTACACCCAGCGCGCATGGATCGCATCGAATGCGGACCTGTGGTTGCTGGGCGCGTGGGCGACCGGCCTGTTCGCGTTGATCGCGTTGCTGGTCTGGCAACAGCGGCGCTTCATCGCGCGCATGCGCCTGCAACCGCGCGCTGACGGTAGCTGGCGCAGTGGCAGTGTCGATGCGGCGCCGGCGTTGCTGGGCTTATTGCGGCCGCGACTCGTATTGCCGGAAGCATTCGAGGCCGACTACAGCGCCGACGAACAGCGGCTGGTGATCGCACACGAACGCACGCACCAGCAACGCCGCGATCCGTGGGCGCTGGCGATGTGCGCGGTACTGCGCGTGCTGTTCTGGTTCAACCCGTTGCTGCATTTTGCGGCCGGCTGCTTCCGTCGCGACATGGAATTCGCCTGCGATGCGGCGGTGCTGCGCCTGTATCCGGACAAGCGCCGCCTGTATGCCTCCGCGCTGCTGAAAACCCAACTTGCCGGCAGCGCCTTGCCGGTCGGTTGCCTCTGGCACCACATGCCCCCGATGAAGGAGCGTCTCATGTTGTTGAAACTCGCCAAACCAATACGCCGCCACGCATGGATCGGCATCGCCCTGATCGTCAGCGCAGCCGCTGCGGTCAGCGGCGTCGCGCTCGCCGGCCATGATGCGGCTGCGAAAGCTGCCGATGCGCTGGCTGCACCGACACCCGCGTCGCACGCGCCTCCGCCGTACATGGTGAAACTCGCGATGAGCGTCGATGGCAAGATCGTCGCTAATCCCGCAGTCATCACGCGACCCGGTGAGACCGCGATGATCAAGATCGACGAGAACGGCGTGGCTTGGGGTTTGAAATTCCAGGTCGATGACAAGCCTGGTTCGAAGGTCGCGCTGACCGGCGATTTGTTCACGATCAGCGAGCAGAACGTCATCGGCCATGCACGACTGGAAGAAACCGCCGGTACGCCGCTGGTGATCGCGATGAAGGACAAGGCCGGCGTGCACAGCTACCGCATCGAGGCACGGATCGCGATCGCACCGCCGCAACCGCCACGCGCCGGTCGGCGGATGCGTGTGGAGTCGGATGCGAACGCGATGACTGCGCCCGGCGAGCGGCGCGACATCGAGATCGTACGCAACGGAACTCCGGGGCCTGACGATGAGGCGGACGCCGAGGATGCGCAGGACGAATTGATGCCGGGCGATACGCCGCCGCCAGGTGCGCGCATCGAAGTGCAGCGCGAGATCACGATGCCAAAACATCCGGGCCTTGCAGCGAACGACAAGTCCAGGACCGTACGCACCGAGCGCAAAGTCATCATCAGCAGAAACGCCGATGGCACCACACCGCCACTGCCACCGTTGCCGCCCAATCCGGATACGCCACCGCCGCCGCCACCACCACCGATGGGCATGCGTGCGCCGCTTGCGCCACCGTCACCACCGGCCCCGCCCGCAATGCGTGCGCCACCGCCACCACCAGCACCGCCGATTCCACCCGAGCCATCGGGCGCAGCGCAAACGGCGCCGACGTACCCGCCAGCCGCATTGGCGAAAGGCATCGGTGGGGAAGTGCGGCTCAAGGTGCTGGTCGGCGCCGATGGTTCGGCGAAGCACGTTGAAGTGGTGTCATCGCATCCCACTGGCGTGTTCGATCAGGCAAGCGTCGATGCGGCGAAGAAGTGGCACTTCCATCCGCCCGTCGATGCGAAGGGCCGGCCTGTCTCCGGCTATGTCATGGTCCCGGTGACTTTCGTTCCCGATCATCGGTCGACCCAATAAGTCTCGATCGCGCAATGCGAAAACAGCGCGCGATCAGATCGTATCGAGCGGCAGCTTGAGGTAACGCACGCCGTTGTCAGCAGCCGGCGGCAGTTCGCCGGCACGGATGTTGATCTGGATCGACGGCAGCAACAACGCCGGCACCGCGAGGGTTGCGTCGCGTTCGCGGCGCATGCGCACGAAATCCGGTTCCGTGGTGTCGGCCCGCAGGTGGATGTTGGCGCGCTTTTCCTCGCCGATTGTGGTCTCGCAGGAGACCTCGCGGCCGCCGGGGCCGTAGTCGTGGCAGACAAATACGCGCGTCGCATCCGGCAGCGCATACAGCCGCTGGATCGAGTGGTACAGCATCGCCGCGTCGCCGCCAGGGAAATCGCAGCGCGCGCTGCCACCGTCCGGCATGAACAGGCTGTCTCCGACGAACAGCGCATCGCCGATCAGGTACGCGACCGAGTCGGCAGTGTGACCAGGCACTCCGATCACCTGCGCGGCGATCCCGCCGACATGGAAGGATTCGCCATCCGCGAACAGGTGATCGAACGACGAACCGTCGCGCGCGAAGTCGTCACTGAAATCGAAGATCGGCGCGAAGGTTTCCTGAACCGTGACTATGCCCGCGCCGATCGCGACCTTGCCACCGAGCTGCTGCCTGATGCGCTGCGCGGCCGACAGGTGGTCGGCATGCGCGTGGGTTTCCAAGATCCACTCGACCGCGAAGTCGCGTTCGCGCAGCCACGCGACTATCGCGTCCGCCGATGCGGTGCCGGAGCGCGCGGATTTGGCATCGAAGTCGAGCGCGGCATCGATTACCACCGCGCGCCGCGCATCCGCATCCGCGACCGCGTAGCTCCAGGTCGAACTTTCGCGATGGAAAAACGGCTGTACCAGCGGATGCGCGGACGTGTCCATGCAATCTCTAATGTGCGGCAGGCGCGGCCAGCGCGGTATTGAGCAATGCAGCGAGCCGATGCCCGGCCTGGATCAGACGCCGCTCGGCGAGCGGACGCATCTTTTCCAGATACACCGCATCGAGCTTGTGGCCTTCGGGATACAGCGATTCGGCTTTGGTGATGCGGCACGATTCCAGCGCCCAGTCTTTTGATTCGCCCGCCGCACCGGTTTCGTCGGATGGCGCCGCGGTATCGACCGACATGCGCGCGGCGAGTTCGTCGGCGTAATGGTGCGAGTCGGCGTCGTGACTGGCGGTGATGTAGTAATCCCACACCGCATGCAGGTTCGTCCCCATCACGCCATCGACATAGTCCTTGCGTACGTAGTCTTGCGGCGGGATGTCGGTGCGCAGGCTGATCTGGTAACCGTTGCCGCCCTTGTCGTCGGCATATCCGGCGTGCAGCGGCTGGTGGATGTCGCCGACGAAGTGCACGAGGAACTTCAGCGCGTCGATGCGCGCCTGCCGCGGCTGCGCGGTATCTGCAAGGATTTTCTCCTGCGCAGAGATCGCTTCGATCACGCAGTTGCCGCCGGGGCAGTCGCGCGGCGGCACGTAGTTGCAATCGCCGCGTGGGAAATCGTCGTAGTGCCAGCCCTGAGTCAGTTTGAAGCGCGCAGGGTCGCTCTGGCGCAGCGAGTCGGCCCAGTTGGCGACACCGGCCAGGTTCGGCTCGGACTCGCCGCGCAACAGGTCGGCCACCGTGGCTGCGGCTTGCGGCGTGAGCTGGCGCTGCGCGAGATCGCCGACGATGCGGTGTCCTGTCGGCCCCCAGGCCAACGCGGGTGCGACGCAGAGTAGTAGTGCGAGCGTCGTGGACAGCGTGTGCAACAGCGTGTTTCGCATCGGTTGGTTCCCGGGGGTGCCGCTGGCGCGGACGGACGGTTAAAATAGCAGCCTGCGGCCCGGCCAGCATGACGGCCCGCTGACCGCATTCTTCATCCGCATTCCCAGGAGTTTTGCCATGGCGATCAAGGTCGCGATCAACGGTTTTGGCCGCATCGGCCGCAACGTGCTGCGTTCGGCGTTGCAGAATTTCGGCAGCGACATCGAGATCGTCGCGATCAACGACCTGCTCGAACCCGACTATCTCGCCTACATGCTGAAATACGACTCCGTGCATGGACGCTTCAAGGGCGAAGTCACGGTCGATGGCCATCATCTGGTCGTCAACGGCAAGCGCATCCGCCTGACCCAGGAACGCGATCCGGCGAACCTGAAATGGAATGAAGTCGGTGCCGAAGTCGTGATCGAATCGACCGGCCTGTTCCTCGACAAGGCCACCGCGCAGAAACACATCGACGCGGGTGCGAAGAAAGTGCTGCTGTCGGCGCCGTCGAAGGACGACACGCCGATGTTCGTGTTCGGCGTGAACCACCAGAAATACGCGGGCGAGGCGATCGTCTCGAACGCGAGCTGCACCACCAACTGCCTCGCGCCGGTCGCGAAAGTCCTCAACGACAAGTGGGGCATCAAGCGCGGCCTGATGACCACCGTGCACGCGGCGACCGCGACGCAGAAAACCGTCGACGGCCCGAGCAACAAGGATTGGCGCGGCGGTCGTGGCATCCTCGAGAACATCATCCCGTCCAGCACCGGCGCCGCGAAAGCGGTCGGCGTGGTGATCCCGGAACTCAACAAGAAGCTCACCGGCATGAGTTTCCGCGTGCCGACGTCGGACGTTTCGGTGGTCGATCTCACGGTCGAGCTGGACAAGCCCGCGAGCTACGCCGAGATCTGCGCGGAGATGAAGGCGCAATCCGAAGGCGCGTTGAAGGGTGTGCTCGGTTACACCGAAGACAAGGTCGTCGCCACCGATTTCGTCGGCGACACCCGCACCTCGATCTTCGATGCCGATGCCGGCATCGCGCTCGACTCGACGTTCGTCAAGCTCGTCGCGTGGTACGACAACGAGTGGGGCTACTCGAACAAGTGCCTGGAAATGGTGAAGGTGATCGCGGCAAAGTAATCGCGGACTCTCGACACAGGGAACGCAAAGGCCCCGCTTCGGCGGGGCCTTTGCGTTTCAGGGCACGCCTACTTCCAGAACACGGAAATGCCGAATCCCGCCAGCAGATCAGGGCTGCGCGAAGTCAGGCCGCTATCCACGTAAAGATCGAACTGCACGCGCTCGTGCAGCAGCCAGGTGATCCCGGCACCGGCGAATGAACTGGAGGTTCCGCCACCGGCAACGCGCGCGGTCTCGATATAGCCGCCGAAATTTCCGTGGATCGGAAAGCCGTAGTTCGCCGAAAACGTCCAGGTATCCGCGCCGCCGGCGTGAGCATCGTTCGCGTAAAGCTCCAGCGAGCGGCCATCGCCGAGATCGCGCGTCGCTGCCGCTCCCAACGACGTCACGGTGCGGCCATTGGTGAACGCAGCCGACCCGGTATCGAAGTTCACGCTGCCGAGGAACGCGAGCGTCCATTGCTTGTTCGCCAGCGCGGGCGCCCATTTCAACCCAAGCGCGGTGTCGCCGGCGCCATCGGCGTGCGCATGGATGCCCGGCGCATGGATCGTCGTGCGGTTCCACGGCGAGCCGCTCAGTTGCAGTTCGAGCGTCGAGGTCAGCCCGAAACGGAACAAGGTGTCTGCGGTGTAGGTCGTGGTGCGCACACCGCCGCCGCTGTCGCGTTGCAGATCGGGCAGGCCCTGTTCCCAGTCGAACGATCCGGCTGGCAACACCGCGGATGCAAAACCGATGCCCGGGCGATCGAACGGTGGCGCATCGGCGAGACACGGCTGCACGAACGCCAGCAGCGATGCGGTCGCGACTGCACGCCGCCTCATCGGAAATCCTCGCGCAGCAATCCGTACCAGGACGTGTCGTGCCAGGTGTCGTGCACGAACCAGCGCTTGCGCATCGTGCCTTCGAGCAGGAAGCCGAGTTTTTCCAGCAATCGCCGCGATGGAATGTTTTCCGGGTCGGTATCGGCTTCCAGGCGCTGCAGGTCCAGTCCATTCCAGGCGTGGCCGATCATCAGCCGCAGCGCCTCGTGCGCGTAGCCATGGCCCTGCGCCGATGGCGATAGCGAATAGCCGATCATGCCGCGCTGGTGCGTGCGATCAAGTTCGTACAGGGCCACTGTCCCGATCAGACCGTCGTTCGTGTTAGACGCAATCGCCCACGGATAAAACTCGCTGGTTTCGCGTTCGCGACGCAAGCGCTTGAAATGCGCGATGACCTGCTGCCGATCCGTCCATGGCTCGTGGCTCCAGTAACGGGTGACGTCAGGGTCGCCATACAGGGCGAACAGCGCATCAGCATCGTCATCGCGATACGCACGCAGCGAGATGCGCTCGCCGATCAGATGCGGAATCGGGGGAATGGTTGTTGCAACGGTCGATGTTTCCATCCGCGCAGCGTGCATGTTCCATGGCGCGGCTTCAACCGATGCTCCCCTCCCGCCCGTTGGCGGGAGGGGAGTCCGGCATGTGCGCGATCAGAACTCCAGCCGCAACCCCACCGCGATGTTGTATTGGCTCAAGCCGCTGCGATCGAGCGTGCGTTCGTACAGCAGGAAGGCCGATTCGCCATGCGGGAGTACCGCCGAGAAACCCAGTCCCAACCGGAAGTAATCCGAATCGGTCGCATCGCCGAAGATCTTGATCGGCGTGTGGGTCGGATCGAAGATGAATTGCGCGTTGATCGCCTGCGGATCGCTCTTGAACTCGTGGTTCCATTCCAGCGATGCGGTTGGCACGATCACGCCCCAGTTCGCGCTGTGGCTGAAGGACACGCGGGTGCCGAGGATGCTGGCCAAGCCGGTCACGCTGCGCGAATTTACCGCGAGGCCCAGGCCGCTGCCCGGGCCGTTCTGCAAGGTTTCCTGGTAGCTGTCGAAACCCAACCGGCTGTAGATGAGCTGGCCGTACGGACTGAAGTTCCACGCCTGTTTGTGGAAATCGCCGCCGAAGGTCAGCGCTGCCTCGCGGAAGTCGCCACCCGGATGGCTGGTGGCGAGCTGGTTGACGATCATGCTAGTCCCGCCGGGCAAGGGCAGGGTGTAGGCGATCCGCCGGCTCAGGTCGAAGCTGTTGTGGCCTAGCGTGATCACGCTGTCGATGTACCAGGTTTTCTTGAACGTGAAGGTGTTGTAGGCCGACAGGCTGTAGCCGGTCATGCCCACGCTGCCCGCCGACTGCGCGAGGTCGGTGTCCTTCCGCGAATAGCCGAGTGCCGCGCCGAAGATCCAGTTGTCCTGCTTGCGGTAGTCGATGCCGAAGGTCAGGCCGTTGGTGTCGTAGTCATATCCGGGCGAGAGCGCACCCGGCCGCGCCGCGCCGTGACCGAGCGTGCCGGTGACGAACAGGCCCCATTTGCTGAATCCGGCATCGGATGCAGCATCCTTCTTGTTGTCGGTCGCCGACAGGAAGCCGTTGAGCAAGGCGCCGATCGGAATGATTCCATCCGCTCCGTTGAACGACAAGCCGCCCAGGCTCGATGTCTGCGAGCCGCTGCGCAATGCGTTCAAGCGCGCATCGATGTTCTGGAATTGGGTGACCGCGGCCACCGATGACGCGGTCGACTGCACCTGCGTGGTCTTGGTCAGCAACTGGTTGAGTGCGGCGACGGTAGCGCCGGAATTCACTCCGCTCGATGCGCTCAAGGCCTGGCATTGCGCAAGCAGGTCGGCTTCCTGCGGGGTGAGGTTGGGCTTGCTCGCCAATGCCGGGCAGGCGTGATCCAGTGCGCCTGCAGTCGCGGTCTGCTCCGGGGTCAAGCCGGGCAGGTTGACTAGCCCGTTGGTGAAGTTGAACGTGACCGGCGCGCTCGCGCGCGTCGAGTTCGCCTGCACCGACACCGGGCCGGTGCCCGAAGCGGATACGGTGTTGCTGGCCTTGCCGGTCGCGTCGGTGACGCTGCTCGCCGCGTTCAGATGGCCGTTGGTCGCGGTCCAGTTGATCGTCGCACCGACCACCGGCGCGTTGAACGTGTCCTTGACTTGCACGATCAATGGCGCGGAGGTCGTTCCGCCGATCAACGTCTGGTTGTTGCCGCTGACGATGGTCAGTGCCTGGTTGTTGCCCAGCGTCACCACCGTGGCCTGCAGCATGCCGTGGGTGGGGCCGCCGGCGCCGGTGGCCTGGATGATGCTGGTGCCGGGCGTCGCGCCGAAGTTGAAATTGGCATGCACCA
>JANXZP010000004.1 GCA_025355485.1 Pseudomonadota bacterium | reverse complement strand
GAAGCCAATTCTTCCGAGTTTTGCGAAGAGGGTCGAGAAGTTCTTTTGCCTTGACCATGAGTTGTCGTTTGCAGATTGCTCACCAACACACTTCCCCAAGCGTATCAACGCATACGAACATCTTCTTAAGCGCATCGACCCAAAGCACATCGAAGCCATGACCACCGCCAGCACCGAACATCTCGAAGCAACCCCCTCTCCCCAGCCCTCCCCCACCAAGGGGGTAGGGAGTGAGGCTTTGGCTTCCCCGGGTCCCGGGTCCCGAGTGCCGAGTCCCGTTGCTTCTGCGAGCCCCGATTTCATCTCCATCGACGACTTCGCCAAGCTCGACCTGCGCATCGGCGCAGTGCTCGAATGCGGCTTCGTGGATGGCTCGGACAAACTGCTGCGTTTTCTCCTCGATGCGGGCGAGCTCGGCCAACGTCAGATTTTTTCCGGCATCCGCGCGGCTTACGGCGAGCCGGAGAAACTCATCGGCCGCAAGGTCGTATTCATCGCAAATCTTGCGCCGCGCAAGATGCGTTTCGGCGTCAGCGAAGGGATGATCCTGTCGGCCGGCTCTGGTGGCGACGACCTGCATCTGCTTGACGTGGATTCCGGTGCGCTGCCAGGCATGCAGGTAAAATGACGCGCGACGGGAGTCGCGATGCCGAACAACGAAGACCTGATCGAAGCGATCGACTGCCTGTTACCGCAAACGCAATGCGGCCAGTGCGGCTATCCAGGCTGTCGTCCCTACGCGGCCGCAATTGCCGCAGGCACCGCCGACATCAATCAATGCCCGCCCGGCGGCATGGACGGCATCCGTGCGCTGGCCGAATTGCTCGGTCGCGAGGCCAAACCGCTCAATCCTGCGAACGGCATCGAGAAACCGAAGCTCGTCGCCCTGATCATCGAGGAAGATTGCATCGGCTGCACGAAATGCATCCAGGCCTGTCCGGTGGACGCGATCATCGGCGCACCCAAACGCATGCACACCGTGATCGCGGATCTGTGCACCGGCTGCGAGCTATGTCTGCCGCCGTGTCCGGTCGATTGCATCGTATTGATCCCGCCAACCACGTGCGTCGCTTGATGCCTCAGTGCTTGCGCGCGGTGTTCGTCGTACCGCGGATGCTCGCGCAACCGGTGCAAATGCGCTCGACCCGATAGCCGTCCTTCTGCAGCAACTGCACGACACCGTCGGGCCCCGGCATATGGGCCGCACCGACGATCACCAGCGTGACCTTGCCGTTTTCCGCAAGCATTTTTTCGATCTGAGGAATCCAGTTGCGATTGCGCTGTGCCAGCAGCTTCTGGTACAGGTCGGGGTACTTCGCGAAATCCTTCTTCATCTCGGCAAACATCCCGGCGACATCGCCATGGCGCCAGAGGTCGTGCTCGTTGCTCATTTCCTTCGGAAAATCCGGCAGCTCGTCGAGCGCCTGGCGGAGCATGTCTTCCTGCATCTTCAACGGCGCTTCGTCGAAGATCGCTAATTGCTGGTCGACGGTTTCCAGGCCCGCGCTCGGTTTGTGGTCGGTCGATGCCAGTTTCATGAAGTGCTGGTCGAGTCCAGATGCCGGGTCCATGCCGAGCTTCTGGGTTTCCAGCGCAACCAGGGTCAGCGCCGCCGTCCACGGTTCGAAGCGCTGCAGCGCCATCGCTGGCAGGCCGTTCTTCGCGCCATAGGCTTCGAGCGCCGACCACGTCGATGGCGAGAGGTCGTCCTGCAACTTGTGCGTCGGATCCTGGTACATGCCGCGCTTGAGCATGTTCGCCTGGGCCGCGGGCGAATTGAGCTCATCCGGCGCGATCTCGAATACGAGTTTCGTGGCGCCCTTGTAGGCAGCGTCCACATCGGGCGACAGCGGATAATCGCTGTCCTTGAGAAAATGCATCGAGCCGAGCAGATACAGCGTGCCACTGCCCTTGCTGGCCTTCCACAACATCGGCTGCGGCGGATCGGCGCAGGCCGCGCCGGCGCAGAACATCGCAAAGCCAAGTCCGAATGCGGTTCGGCGAAACACATCGCGCATCATGATTTCTTCCCGTTCGTGGCGCCGGGTACGTCATGGCGCAAAGCGCCGCGATAGGATTTTTCGCCGGCGGTGATCGTCAGGTCGAGACGATTCTCCGGCGGCGGCAGCGGGCACGTCGCGTAATGGGTGAACACGCACGGCGGATTGTAGGACTTGTTGAAATCCACGACGGTCATTCCGTTTTTCACTGGATCGGCGTAGAGGAAACGGCCGGCGCCGTAGGTCGTCTTGCCGTTGGTGCGGTCGGCGAAAATCAGGAACAACGAGCCATCGCCTTCGTCGACGGCTTCGAGCCGATACGTCTTGCCGTCCTTCTCGAACACGACCGTGCCGGGGTTCGCCATCGGGTCGATGGTGTTGATGACGCTCGCGATCTGGATCGTCTTGCCTTTCGGGTGCGGTTCGAAGCGCGCATTCACGCGCCACGACGGATCGGCGTCGAAATAATCGATGCCGAGGAAACCGGTGCGGGTCGGCGCGTTTGCGTCCTTCACCCGCAATGCGAATTTCCCGCTGCGCTCGATAACCTGGAAATTCGCGCTGCCCTTGTTGAACACGACGATGGTCGGGCCCTTGGCGTCGTCGGTCGCATCGGATCTCAGCGCGACTTCGCCGACCACCGGCTTGCCATCGATGGTCACGCCGGCGGCAGGATTCGGTTTCAGCGTCGCCTTGCCCTCCTTCAACGTCAGCGTGCCGAGCTTCGCCGGGCCGGTGCGCAACTGGATGTCGTTCGCATCGGTCTTGCCAACGTGGTGCACGCCCGGCTCGATCCAGTGCAGTCCGACCAGCGACAGCCATCCGTCGGGCTTGCGCAGGCGCGTGACGCGGCCGCTGCGCCAGGTTGCGACGTCCTGCTCAAATGCGGCGCGATTTGTCGGTACGGGAGTGGCCGACGCCGCAGCGGTTGCGGCTTGTGTGCGTTCGCAGGCAGTGAAAGCAATAATTCCTGCGGCGGCAACGCCAACAAGAACACTTGCGGATCGAATACGGGATCTTGCGTAACGCATGCGAATTCCTCGATGAAGATTTGTTTATCGACCGCGGCTACAGGCGTTCCAGACGCCCGTGTGCACTCCCCACATCGTCGCAGGCGTTCCATACGCCTGTCGACACTTCCCACGTCCTTGTGGGTCGCAGGTGGGTCGTAAGTGGATTATCAACGGCCACGCAGGAACAGCCGGTCGAGTTCGGCGCGACCCAGTTGCACCCACGTCGGGCGGCCATGATTGCACTGGCCGGAGCGTTCTGTCGCCTCCATGTCACGCAACAGTGCGTTCATCTCGGCGACACCCAGGCGCCGGTTTGCGCGCACCGAACCGTGGCAGGCCATGGTCGAAAGCAGTTCATTGCGGCGCTCTTCGACCTTGCGGGAGCCACCGTGTTCGCACAGGTCAGCCAGCACGCCTAGCAGCAACTGTCGTGGATCGGCGCCGTCGAGCAAGGCCGGAACGCTGCGCAAGCGGACGGTTTGCGGACCACTGCGATCGACTTCGAAACCGAGTTCGCCCAGCGCCTGGATGTGTTGTTCGGTGGCATCGGCCTCGCGTTCGGACAGCGCCAGCGACATCGGCACCAGCAAGGGCTGCGCGCGGATGCCGACGCCTTCCTGTGCGGTCTTTAGCCGTTCGTAGGTGATCCGTTCGTGCGCGGCGTGCATGTCCACCAGCACCAGGCCGTGCTGGTTTTCGGCGAGGATGAAAATGCCGTGCAATTGCGCGAGTGCGTAGCCGAGCGGCGGCGCTTCGCCTTCGGCATCGTACGGAGGCATCGGTGGCATCGCTGCCTGCAAGGTAGCGATCGCGTCACTGCCGAATCCACCCGCGTAGGCCGCGGCCGCATCGTTGACCGCGAGCGACAAACCCGACTGCCGCATCGGCGAGAACATTGCGGAATTGGATGCCTGCGTCGCCGCACCGAATGCGCTCACATCCTGCGGCGGCGATGCGACGAGGCCTGCGCGCGCGCCGGCCAAGGCCTCGTGCAAGGTGCGGAACACGAAATCGTGCACCAGCCGTCCGTCACGGAAGCGCACCTCGGATTTCGCCGGATGCACGTTGACATCCACGCGCCGCGGATCGAGTTCGAGGAACAGCACGAAGGCCGGATGCCGTCCGTGATACAGCACGTCCGCGTACGCCTGCCGTACCGCATGCGCGACCGTGCGATCGCGCACACCGCGACCGTTCACGAAAAAATATTGCTGGTCGGCATTCGAACGCGCGGTGGTCGGCAACCCGATCCATCCATGCAGGCGGATTCCGGCGGCGGCATGGTCGAGCGCGATGCAGGCCGTTGCGAAGTCCTCGCCGAGTGCGTCGGCGACGCGATCGATACCGCTGTCGTCGTTGCGCAACGCACGGTAATGGCGAATCAGCTTGCCGTTATGGCTCACCCGCAATTCGATCCGTGGCCGCGACAGCGCCAGTGCGCGCAGCCAGTCCTCGATGTGGCCGAGTTCGGTGCGTTCGGCCTTCATGAAACGGCGTCGCGCCGGCACGTTGTAGAACAGATCGCGCACCTCGATGGTGCTGCCCTGCGGATGCGGATGCGGCGTCACTGCGCTGGGCTTGCCACCGTCGATCCGCAATTGCGCGCCGTGTTCGGAATCCGCGCGACGCGAGGCCAGGCTGAATCGGCTCACCGATGCGATCGACGGCAACGCCTCGCCGCGGAAACCCAGCGTCACGACCTGTTCGAGATCGTCGAGCGACGCGATCTTGCTGGTCGCATGCCGCGATACCGCCAACGGCAATTCGTCCGGCGCGATCCCGCCGCCATCGTCGCGCACGCGGATCAGCCGGATGCCGCCCTCTTCCAGATCGATGTCCACCCGCGTCGCACCCGCATCGAGCGCGTTCTCGACCAGTTCCTTGACCACGGACGCGGGACGTTCGACGACTTCGCCAGCGGCGATCTGGTCGATCAGGGTTTCAGGGAGTTGGCGGATGGGCACGGCGGCATCGCGAGATCAAAGCGCGATGATAGCAGTGCCGCGCAGACGCGAATCGCGGACGCTCAGCCTTGCCCGGATCGCTGCGGAATACGCAACCGCTGTCCGGTGCGGATGCGGCTGGTATCGAGGTCGTTGAGCTCGCGCAACTGCATCACCGAGACGCCGTACTGGTTGGCGATGTCAAGCAATCGTTCGCCACGACGGACGACGTGGTATTGCGGCACGTCGGCGGCGGAAGCCAGTTGCACCGGTGCGTCGTCCTGCTCGTATGCGGTCTGCACGACGTCTGTCGCGGAGTCCGTCGATGCTGCGGCGACAACGTGCGCATTGCGCGCATTCGTTTCGTGCAGCGCGGCGAACTGCGTACCCGGCAACGGATTGTCGATGAAATAACTGCGCACACCACTCAACACCGCGCCCGCAAGTCGCGCGCGGTAGTCTGGATCGTTGAGTTGCTGCTCTTCATCGTCATTGGTAATGAACGCGGTTTCGACCAGCATGGAAGGCACATCGGGCGAACGCAGCACGACGAAGTTCGCGCGCTCCGGATGCGCCTTGTGGGTGCGGCCGATGTCGCGCAGCGCCTGGTGCACGCGCTCGGCGGCATCGTTGGAGGCTTTCATGGTCGCGCTCTGCGACA
>JANXZP010000040.1 GCA_025355485.1 Pseudomonadota bacterium | reverse complement strand
AATGTGCGCTGCCTGGATCCGTCCACGATCGCGGACTTGCGCGTGAGCCTGTTCGACGACCGCGATCGCGATGCGGCGACCGCTGCCATCGCGCACCTGTCGCAAGATTGAAGCGGTATCCGGGCCGCGCGCGTGGCTGCGTTCGCGCAGCACACGTACAATGCGCGCCCATGCCGAGCTTGTTCGCCAATCACGCACACCGCCTGTCCGTCGCCCCGATGATGGACTGGACTGATCGCCATTGCCGCTATTTCCATCGGGTGCTGGCGCCGAGCGCGCGGCTGTACACCGAGATGGTGCATGCGCAGGCGGTATTGCACGGCGACCGTACGCGATTGCTCGGCTTCGATCCGGCCGAGCATCCGCTCGCGTTGCAACTCGGCGGTAGCGAACCGGCAGCGCTCGCCGAGGCGACGCGGATCGCGGCGGTACTGGGTTACGACGAGATCAACCTCAACGTCGGTTGTCCGTCCGAGCGCGTGCAGGCCGGACGATTCGGCGCGTGCCTGATGCGCGAACCGGTGCTGGTCGCCGATTGCATCGCGGCGATGCGCGCAGCGGTCGCCGATACGCCGGTAATCGTCACGGTGAAATGCCGGCTCGGCGTCGATGAAGTCGAAGAGTACGCAGCGTTTCGCGCATTCGTCGATGCGATCGCCGCGACCGGCTGCAACGTGTTCGCCGTGCACGCGCGCAAGGCCTGGCTGCAGGGTTTGAGTCCGAAGGAAAATCGTGAAATTCCGCCGCTGCGTTACGACTGGGTGTACCGGCTCAAGCGCGAGCGCCCCGATCTGACCGTGCTGCTCAATGGCGGCATCGCGGGCGTCGATGATGCACTCGCGCATCTTGAACATGCCGATGGCGTGATGCTCGGTCGCGTCGCGTACCACGATCCGTATGTGCTGCACCGACTGGACAATACACTGACTGGCGAAACCGACATGCCGCGCGAAGAATTGCTGCTGCGCATGCGGCCGTATGTCGAGACGCAGCTTGCGCGCGGTGTCGCACTCAAGCACATCGTGCGGCATGTGCTGGGTCTGTTCCATGGCCAGCCGGGTGGGCGCGCGTTCCGGCAGGTGCTTAGCGAAGGTGCGCACAAGCCAGGCGCGGACTGGACTCTGGTCGAACGCGCGCTCGCGGCCACGCGCCGCGAATCGAGGCAGGCAGCATGATCACGCGCGATATCGATGCATTCGTCCATTACGCGCGCACGCTCGAACCGACGGCGCCTGCGTGCCCGAAAGCAGTCTTCCTGGTAGCGCCGGAAGGTTTCGCGCTGGCGGCCGAATCCGCGTCCGACAATCTGTACATGGACATGGCACGCGCGGTCGATGACGAACGCGCGCTGCGTCAGCATCGCGGCCTGCACCGTGCGCTCGCCGAAATCGTGCCGGCGATCTGTTTCGCCGGCGATCCGGCGACGCCCGACGCGGTATTTCCGAACAACGTCTTCGCGACCGCAGGGAGTGCAGAGCCGACCGCGCCCGGGCGCGTGCTGATCGCACGCATGCGCCATCCGGTGCGCCAGCGCGAAGCAGAACGTGCCGACATCGTCGGGTTTTTCACCGATGCGCTTGGTTACGAACTGCACGATTTGCGCATGCAGGCGGGCGTCGGCGAATTGACCGGATCGCTGGTGATCGATCGCGCGCGCGGGCTGGGTTTTTGCGGACTGTCGGAACGCTGCGACGAAGCAGGCGCGGCCGCGATGCACGCCGCGTTTGGCCTGCGCGCGACCCTGCTGTTCGATCTCGCACCCGGCGAATATCACAGCAATGTCGCGCTCAGCGTGCTGGCCGGACGTGCGGTGTCGATCTGCCCGGATGGATTCGCCGATCCGACGGTGGTCGAAGCGATCGCATCGCTGTACGCGCCGCATGCGGTGCGGCTGGATCGCGCCGAAAAGCGCGCGTTCGCGGGCAACTGCATCGCGCCGAGCGTCGATGCTGTGTGGATGAGCCAGGCCGCGGCGGATGCGCTGCGGCCCGAGAGTCGCGCCGGATTCGAGCGCGCAGGATTCGCGGTGCGCACGGTGCCGCTGGACGAGATCGAGAAAGCCGGCGGCAGCCTGCGGTGCTGTGTCGGCGAGATTTTTTAAGACGCGGCAGCGTTTGTTAGCGGAGTGTTAAGGACGGATTCACCGCGCGCAACCGATGATGGCATCCCGAGCCAGCGACTGAACGTCTACGACAGCTTTGTTTTTGTTGTTCATCGCCGGATCATCGCCCAAGCCGCTCAATAGCCACATGACCTTGCGTTCCGCCCAGCACATCGTTGTCGCCGTCGTCGCGCTGGTCGCGATGGGCGCGGGTGCGGCGTGGGCTGACAAGGACCCGAAGAGCGACCCGCACGCGGGCGACCTGCCGGCGTCGGTGCGCAAGATCGCGCGCGAAACCGGAGGCGAGGTGCTCAAGGCCCAGCCGATGCAGCGCGACGGGCGCGAGGTCTACCGCGTCAAGGTACTCACGCCGCAGGGCCGCATCCGGGTGGTCGAAGATGCGCCACCGCGCCGCGATCCGCCCGACAATCAGCCTGCACGCGATCACTTGCCCGAATGACCCGGCCCCGTCCCGGTGGCCACCACTGACCCCGAGAGGAGTAACCGATGCGCATTCTGCTGGTTGAGGACGAAGCACCATTGCGCGAGACGCTCGCTGCGCGACTCAAGCGTGAAGGCTATGCGGTGGATGCCGCCAGCGATGGCGAGGAAGGCCAGTACATGGGCCGCGAAGTGCCGTTCGACCTGGCGATCATCGACCTCGGCCTGCCCAAGCTCTCGGGCATGGACTTGGTTCGCGACCTGCGCGAACAGCAGAAGAAATTCCCGATCCTGATCCTGACCGCGCGTTCGAGCTGGCAGGACAAGGTCGAAGGCCTCAAGGCCGGCGCCGACGATTACCTGGTCAAACCCTTCCATGTCGAGGAACTGCTCGCGCGCATCAATGCGCTGCTGCGCCGCGCGGCGGGATGGAGCAAGCCGACGCTCGACTGCGGCCCGATCGTGCTCGACCTCGCCGCGCAAACGGTCAGCGTGGCCGATGCGGCGGTGGATCTGACCAGCTACGAATACAAGGTGCTCGAATACCTGATGCTGCACGCTGGCGAGCTGGTGTCCAAAGCCGACCTGACCGAGCACATCTATCAGCAGGATTTCGATCGCGACTCCAACGTGCTGGAAGTGTTCATCGGTCGCTTGCGCAAGAAGCTCGATCCCGACGGCGCGCTCAAGCCGATCGAAACCGTGCGCGGCCGCGGTTATCGTTTCGCGATCCCGCGCACGGAATAGTTCGCCGATGCGGCAGCGATCTGCGCGCACCGGCAGCGCCATGTACGATTCGCTGATGCGCAGCAACTTGTCTGTCCCGGCTTCGATGTTCTGTACGCTGCGATTGCGCAACGCAGGGGCATGTTGATGGCCTGGCGTGTGCCGTCGCTGGAAGCGCGCCAGTTGCTTGCCGCGAGCCTGGGCCTGATCGCCTTCCTCGGCCTGACCGGTTACGCGCTCGACCGAGCTTTCACCGAGACCGCGACCAACAGCCTGCGCGAGCGGCTCAAGAACTACGCCAAAGCCTATTACACGGGCAGCGAAATCAGCCGCACGCTGGAATTCCAGCCGCCGTACCAACCGCCCGATACGCGTTTTTTGCAGCCCAACAGCGGCTTGTATGCTGCCGCTGCGGGGGCGAACATCAATTGGGCATCGGCCTCGACGCTGGGCCGCGAACTGCCGCTGGACCGTACAATCGCCGCTCCCGAGGCGCGTCTCGATGGACCGATCGACGTGGTCGACAAATCCGGCGGCGCGACCGAACGGGTCTACCGATTCACGATGGGAGTGATCTGGGAGGACGGCAAAGGCAAGAACAAGCGCGAGATTCCATTCACGTTCTCGGTGTTCGAGAACACCGCTACGCTCGACCGCCAGGTCGGCGTGTTCCGCCTCGCGCTGTGGCGTTATCTCGTGCTTGCGGGCCTGCTGCTGCTCCTGGCGCAGATGTTTGCGCTGCGCTGGAGCCTGCAACCTCTGCGCAGGGTGACGCGAGAACTGGCGCGCGTGCAACGCGGCAGCGCGGAGGGCATGTCCGGGCGGCATCCGCGCGAACTCGCGCCGTTGACCGAAAGCATCAATGCCTTCATCGTCAGCGAGCGCGAAAACCTCGATCGTTACCGCAACACGCTCTCGGATCTCGCGCACAGCCTGAAGACGCCGCTGGCGGTGCTGCGCACGAGCCTGGACAACGACGTGCACGAAGCGGCGTTGCGCGAAGAGGTGCGCAGCCAGGTACAACGCATGAGCGAGATCGTGTCGTACCAGCTCTCGCGCGGCATCAGCACCGGCCACCAATTGTTCGCCGCGCCGCTGGAGATCGAGGCGCGTGCCGAGGGCATCGTCACCAGTCTCGAAAAGGTTTATGCGGGCAAGCGCGTGCTTTGCGAGTTCGACCTCGATCCGAAGGCGCGTTTCCACGGCGACCAGGGCGACCTGATGGAACTTCTGGGCAACCTGCTGGAGAACGCGTTCAAGTGGGCGCACCAGCGCGTGCTGCTCAGCGCGCACAGCGAAGCCGCGCCACCGAACCGGCGGCCGGGACTGCTGTTGATGGTCGAGGACGACGGTCCGGGCATTCCGTCAGAGAAGGTCGATCGATTATTGCAACGTGGCGTACGCGGCGACGAACGCGTGCAGGGCCACGGCATCGGGCTGTCGATCGTGCAGAACATCGTGCGTTCGTACCACGGCGAGCTGGCCGTGGACGCTTCGAAGGAGCTCGGTGGCGCGCGCTTCAGTGTGCGGATACCGCCGGGGATTTGAATCGTCGCGACGGTCGCGTGCGATGGTTGCTTAACGGAACATGCCCGGCAGCAACGTCTGCCAGCGCGGCGCGCTGCGCGGATGCATCAATCCCGCTGCGCCGCTCTTGGCTTGCACGACAGCGGCGTTGCCCGTTGCCGGCGTGGTGGTGGTTGAGGCGGTCAGCGTGCTCGCGACGGCATCGGTGCGTGCGACCGGTTTGGCGTTGTCGTCGTAGTGCGTGCACACCGGCTTGCCGATGTCGGCAGGCGCTTTGGCCCAGGCCGCGCCGCAAGCCCCGAGCGCGGGCATCACCAACACGAACAGCAGGACGAAGGTACGCATCGTTTCCCCTTGCGAAGTCGCGGTTGCGACCTGTGTATAGACGCGGCAAGCGGCGTCGAAGTTGCAATCATCGACCCGGCAATAGTAACCGGGTTTGATTCGGGCTGCAGAATCCGCATGATGCGCCGCAGCATGCGCCGGCCGCGAGCCGTCGCTCGGCTAGACTGTCGACACTTCCATAATGCACCACCTCGCCCATGAATGATCGCGAGTTGCTCCAGCGCCTGGCGCTTGCCCCATCCAGCGGCAGCGCACTCGCACGGGAGTTCGGACTGACCCGCGCGGCGGTCTGGAAGCACATCCAGGCATTGCGCAGCGCGGGCGTCGACATCCGCGCGCAGACCGGCAGCGGTTATGCGCTGGCCGCGCCGCTGGATCTGCTCGATGCGGCGCGGATTCGCGCGGCACTTCCACGCGATACGGCCGAGCGGCTGGATACGCTCGAGATCGCCTGGGAGATCGATTCGACCAATGCCGAATTGCTGCGCCGGCCCGCGACGTTGCACGTCCAGGGATTGCTCGCCGAACGCCAGAGCGCTGGTCGCGGTCGCCGTGGACGCACGTGGGCCTCGCCGCTGGCCGCGCATCTGTATCTGTCGCTGCAACGGCGTTTCGATGGCGGTATCGCCGCGCTCGCGGGCCTGAGCATTGCGGTGGGCGCGGCTGCCGCCGAGGCGCTTGGTTCGCTCGGATTCGCAACAGTAGGACTCAAGTGGCCGAACGATCTGATCGCCGACGGCCGCAAGCTCGGCGGCATCCTGATCGAATTCGGCGGCGAAGATGCCGGCGTGGTGCGCGCGGTGATAGGGATCGGCATCAATGTGCGGATGCCCGAGTCCGCCGCCGCCGAGATCGACCAGCCGTGGATCGATCTGTCGCAGCTCGATGCAAAAACACCATCGCGCGATGTGCTGGCGGCCGCGTTGATCGCCGCGCAAGTGCGTGCCCTGGACGAATTCGCCGAAGCCGGACTCGCGCCGTTCCTGCCGCGTTGGCGCGCACTGGATGCGCTGCGCGATCGTACGGTCGAGGTGATTGCCGGAGCCAGACGCGAGCAGGGCATCGCGCTGGGGATCGCCGACAGCGGCGCGCTGCGCGTGCGCCATGTCGATGGCGAACGCGATTACCACAGCGCCGAAATCAGTGTACGCGTGCGATGAGCAAGTCCGCGACCTGGCTGATCGACCTCGGCAATACGCGGTTGAAGTGGCTGCGCGCGGAAGCGGTCGATGCAGGCGACGTGCATGCGCTGGCGCATGCAGGGAATGCCGATGCGCTGGATACGGCGTTCGTCGACATCCACAACAATGACCATGCGTGGGTCGCGTCGGTCGCAGCGCCCGCGTTGACTGCGGCCGTCGAGTCCGCACTGGTTCGACGCGGAGTAAGGATCACGCACGCGACCACCCGCAGCGCCTGCGCCGGCGTGCACATCGCCTACGCCGAGCCCGCACGGTTGGGCGTGGATCGCTTTCTCGCAATGATCGCCGTGCATGCGCACGCGCCGCGCGCCGCGCTCATCGCCAGCGTCGGCACCGCGCTGACGATCGACCTACTCGACGCCGATGGCGTGCATTGCGGTGGCCTGATTGCACCATCGCCGACCCTGATGCGCGAATCGCTCGCCCAGCGCGCGCCGCATCTGCCGGTCGAAGGCGGCAAGGTCATGGACTTCGCGAGCGACACCATCGATGCGCTCGCGAGCGGCGCGATCGGTTCCGCACGCGCATTGATCGCCCATAGCCTGCGCGCCGCGCGGCGACGACTCGATGCGACACCGACGTTGCTGGTCACCGGCGGCGGAGCCGATGCCCTGTGCGATGGCTGGCGCGTGCGCGCCGAGCGCGTACCCGACCTCGTGCTGCGCGGGCTGCGGGTGTACGCACGCGCGGTGCACGACTAGACTGGCGAAATGATTCCGCGCGCGATCGTGTTGCTGCTGGTGGCGATGAACCTGGGCGCATTCGCCTGGTGGACGTTGCACGTAGGCGAGCGTCCGGTGCCGGTTGCCACGACCGAGTCGGGCGTCGCGCCGCTGGTGCTGCTCAGCGAATCCGAGAACGCGCACCAGCAAGGATCGCCGGAGGAACTCGACGCCGCGCCCGACCCCAACTCCGCCACACCCCGCTGCCAGAGCATCGGCCCGCTGGCGACGCCGGCCGACCTGCGCCGCGCGATGAACACGCTGACGCCGCTGGTCGGCCGCATCCAGTACCGGCAGGCGCGCGGCAGCGAATTGCACGGCTACCGCGTGTTCGTGCCCGCGCTGGAGAGCCGCGATGCGGCGCTGGAAGCCGCGCGCAAGCTCGCCGCGAAAGACATCAAGGATTACTACGTGGTGACATCCGGCGCGCAGGAGAACACGATTTCGCTGGGCCTGTTCCGCGACCTGGCGAATGCCGAAACGCGCCGCGATGCGGTGCGCGCCGTCGGCTTCGACGCGCACCTGGAACCGCGCCTGGACGATGCCCAGCAATACTGGATCGACGTCGCGGTCGCCCGCGATTTCGACTGGAGCCAGCACCTGACCGGCTACCCGGGTCTGGCTGCGAAAGACATCGCCTGCTTCTGATCGCGCTGCTTGCATCGATGTGGACGCTGGCCGCGCGACGTGGCGGCGGCTCGGCTAGAATGCGCACACGCCGGCATAGCTCAGTTGGTAGAGCAACTGATTTGTAATCAGTAGGTCACGGGTTCGACTCCTGTTGCCGGCACCAATAAAATCAATGACATAGCCTATGCCTCGGTCTTGCTATTTGCATCGCAGGGACACTACAGGGACAATTTCCCCCAACATTCGGCAATTCGGGGACAGTCATGGCGACCATCGAAACCCGCAAGCGGCAGGGGAATACCGTCTATCGCGTGAAGGTTCGACTGCTCGGCTACCCGCCGGCCGACGCCACGTTCGACCGCGTGACCGACGCCAAGCGATGGGCCGCTGAAACCGAAACCGCCATCCGCGCCGGTCGCTGGTTCCAGCACGTCGAGGCCAAACGCAACACCCTGTCCGACCTGATCCGGCGCTACCGGGCCGAGCATCTGCCGACCGCTGGCCTGCGCTCCACGCACGACCGTACCGAGTACCTGAAACTTTGGGACGACCGGCTAGGCAAGCTCACGCTCGCCGAAGTGACGCCCGCTAAGATCGTCGAAGTACGCAACAAGCTGTCGAACGGAATTACCCGGCGCGGACGCAAGCTTGCGCCTGCCAGCGTCAACCGCTACCTGTCGGCACTGCGGCATTGCCTGAATATCGGCGTGCGCGACTTCGAGTTGCTCGACGACAACCCCATGCGCAAGGTCAAGCAACTGACTGAGCCACGCGGTCGCGTGCGGTTCCTAAGCGAGACCGAGCGCGATGCACTGCTGCGCGAGTGCAAGGCGCACAGCGATACCCTGCATCTGATCGTCGTGGTCGCGCTATCCACCGGCGCACGGCGTGGCGAGATTCTCGGCCTACGCTGGCCGGACGTGGATTTGCAGCGCGGCGGGCTGACCTTCCAGCTCACGAAGAACGGAGAGCGTCGCTCCGTCCCGCTGGTGAACTTCGCGGCCGACCGCATGCGCGAGCACGCGAAGGTGCGCCGGCTGG
>JANXZP010000266.1 GCA_025355485.1 Pseudomonadota bacterium | reverse complement strand
TCCTGCAGGTCGCCGATCAACCGCAGGAACGACTGCTTGAGGTATTCCTCATAATCAGCCTTGTGCGCGTTGAACCACTCGCGCGAGTTGTTCTTCGCAAGTGCGCGCTGGAATTTGAAGGTCTTGTCGGTGAAATAGGTCGGCATGGGCGACGATCCTAGCGAAGGCTCGCAACGATTGTATTCCGCCAGTCCTCTAACGCATCGAGCAGCACCTGTGCGCGTCCATCGCCCGCGTTCTTCGCACGTTGTGACGCGATGGACGCAGCAAAGGTCTCGAACGAGTATTCGGAAAGACCGATGTCGCTGTCCAGTCGCGCGTGGCGGTAGGCATCCCAACGCGCCTGCTGCGCAGCGTCCAGCGATTCCGGCCAGTTGCGGGCCTGGTAGCGGAACACGAGTTCGGTCAGGCGTGGATCCTGGAACCGCGCCGCAAACGCTGGCAACGCGGCTGGCGCGGCGGCACGGACTTGCGGGAACAACCGCTTGTCGCGATCCGGCACGAAACCGTCGTAGAGCGCGGCATCCGCATCGATCGTGCGCGCCTCGTGTGGTTTCGCGTACACCTCACGCACTTTCGCGGCGAGACCATCGGCGGCGCGCAATCGCCTGACGCGTTGCTGCGCAAGATCGGGATCGATGTGCAGGCGCTCGAAGTCCTGCGTGCGCAGATGGTCGAACGCGACCAGCGCAGGGCAGCGATTGAGGTGGATTTCCTTGAGCGGAATCCGCGATTCGCCTTCGGGCAGGTCGGCGGTCGGCGTGTACAGGCGGTCGGCGATCTCGTCCGGATCGAGCGCGAGCAGCGCTTCCGGGTCGGCATCGAGGTCGAACACGATCACCCGGCTGTCAATCTGCGGATGCCGGCAGATCGGCGCGACCAGCGCAGCGCTCCCGCGCGCCGCCGAGTACTTCCCGGAGATGTGCAGAACCGGCGCCATCTGCGCAACGTCGAGCAGTGCAGCCGCGCGGTGCTTGTCGCGCAGGCCAAGGTAATAGTCGAACAGACGGGGCTGCGAGTGCTTGAGCTTTTTCGCAAGTCCAATCAGCGCCTGCACGTCGGACAATGCGTCGTGCGCGTGTTCGTGGCCGATGCCATTCGCGGCGCTGAGATCGGTGAGTTTGAAGCTTGGTGCACCGTCTGCACGTTGTGGCCACACCATGCCGTCGGGGCGCAACGCGTGCGCAAGACGCATCATGTCCAGCAGATCCCATCGTGAATTTCCGCCGCGCCATTCGCGTTCGTAGGGATCGTGGAAATTGCGGTACAGCGTACAGCGGATGAATTCGTCGTCGAAACGCAGCGAGTTGTAACCAGTCACGCAGGTCTGCGGTACGGAGAATTCATCGAGCACGCGGCCGATCAGTTCGGCTTCGCACACTCCGTCGCGTAACGCATGCTGCGGAGTGATTCCGGTAATCAGCGTCGCTTCTGGCGATGGGAGAAGATCGTCCGTCGGTTTGCAGTACAGCACTAGCGGCTCGCCGACGGGATTCAGGTCCTCATCGGTACGCAGGCCGGCGAATTGCGCGATACGCGTGCGACGCGGATCGCTGCCGAAGGTTTCCAGGTCGTACCAGCAGTATGTCACGCTCATCGTGCTTGCTCGCACCCGTGAGCTGAATCAGAACCAAGGAATGTCGCAGTCATCAGAGCTTGCTGCGATCGTTCGGCATGACGGTCAGCTTCGCCACAACGGCACTATCCAGCACATCGAAGTCGGCGTCCTCGATGCGCGCAAGGCCACGTGTCGCTTCAACCAGCAATTCACGCTGGATCAGCCCGCGAGCCAGCGCGGTGGCGTATGGAATGCGCCGGAACGTCACCATCGCATAGCGCGGAACGAAGCGATCGGGATGGCGCACGGCCAGCAGTCGTTCGAGCTCGCGCTGAAGCAGGTAATCAGCATCGTCCACGCGATCGCGCATCTCCAGATAGTTTTCCAGCGCCATCTGCTGGATCGCGCGCGCATTAGGCAACCGCTCGGCCTCGAATGCGGCGAACGCAGACGCAAAATCGCCGACACCCGCGATATGACGGGCGAGCGCGACGCAATCCTCGAACGCGCAATTCATGCCCTGTCCGTGGAACGGCACCATCGCGTGCGCGGCGTCGCCGATCAACACCGCGCGGCCATCCAGATGCCAGCGGTCGAGATACAACGTGCCCAGCATGCCGATGGCGTTTCGCGACCAGTCGGTGTCGAAATCCGGAATCAAGGGCAGCGCATCGGCGAAATCGCGCGCGTACAAGGCGCGCGCTGCGCTGGCATCCGGCAGCGCATCGAAACCAGGCGCATCGCCCACGGCATGCAACGGCAGGAACAAGGTGACGGTGAACGTGCGCTCTGTGTTCGGCAACGCGATGCACATGTAGCGTCCGCGCGGCCAGATGTGCAGCGCGTTCGGCTCGATCCGGAAACCACCATCGGCCGCGGGAGGTATCTCAAGCTCCTTGTAACCGTGGCCTAGCGATTCAAAACGCTCGCCAAGAGGCACGATCGCATCAATCGCACCGCGCAAAGCGGAGCCTGCGCCATCGGCACCGATCAGCACATCGAAAGCGTGCGCATGCGTGACGTTGCTGCGGTCATTCGCAAGCCGCATCGTTTTCGCGTCGAAGTCGACGCCGTCCAGCCGCGTATCGAAATGGATGCGTGCGCCGGCCGCTTCGGCTGCGTCGAGCAACAACAGGTTCAGTCGGCCGCGATGCACCGACGAGATCACCTCGCTGTCGTCCTTGCCATAACGCTGCAGGTCGGTGTGGCCGTCCGCGAAATGCACCATGCGTCCGCGCATCATCACGGCCTGGTCGAGCACCGTCTGGTGCAGTCCGGCTTCCCGCAAGGCATGCAGGCCGCGTTCGGCCAGCGCGAGGTTGATCGAGCGCCCACCTTCGTAGCCGACCGCACGGGGATCGGCGCGCTTTTCGAACACCTCAACCGACCAACCCGCGCGCGCGAGCAGAGTTGCGAGCAATGCGCCAGCAAGGCCAGCGCCGGCGATGGTAATGGTCTTGCCAGGCTCAGGCCGCATCACGCCACGCCGCGATCGCATCGACCAGCCGCCATGCGTCGATATAGCGGTTATACAACGGCGTCGGCGCGACGCGGACCACGTCGGGTTCGCGCCAGTCGCCGATGATGCCGCGTGAATTCAGGTGTTCGAACAGGGCGCGACCGCGCGTGCGGCCGCCGACCACGCGCAACGAAAGCTGGCAGCCACGCCGCATGGCATCGACGGGCGTGACGATCTCGATCGTGCCGGTGAGGCGCGTACGTATCAGCGCTTCAAGGTAGGCAGTGAGTTGCACGGATTTCTCGCGCAGCCGCGACATGCCGGCGCGATGGAACACATCCAGCGAAGCGCGCAGCGGTGCGAGTGCGAGGATCGGCGGATTGCTGAGTTGCCAGCCATCGGCTCCGGGCGTCGGAACGAAC
>JANXZP010000240.1 GCA_025355485.1 Pseudomonadota bacterium | reverse complement strand
CCCCCCCCCGGCAAAGGTGTCGATTGAGAAGTGGTCGTCGGTGTGCCTGAAGTTGCCGCAGCCGATTGAAGGCTAATGACCTGCGTTGAAGGAACCCCCACAACCGGGTGAGCAGTAACAACTTGGCTCCTCATCAACGTATCAGCGAAAATTGCCCTCCCATCATTGTCACGTACCGAAACGGAAAAAGTACGCGCATTTTGGGTGATTTCAACGCAATTTCTAAAACAAATCTCTGGCGAGGCATACGCAACCCCCATACAGACCAGAAGCAGCGCTAGTCCCGCAGTAATTCTCTTGATCATTTTTTTGGATTCCCGAGCTAAGACGATCGAAATAGGATCGTAATCTGGTTAAGAATCTACATTAGTAGATCGCCTTGGAGACTTTCCCGGTGGCATCAACGACGATTACTACCACGCTGATTACGTTTCCATTGTTGTCATATGTAGTAATGACAATAACGCTCCCCCCTCCGGGCAAAGACGTATTTTGTACCTCGGTTGAATGAGCACCGGACGTGGCTGCATATCGGGCTGCAGACAATCTCGTCGGCATCAGACTAACAACTTGAGTCAGGTACTGCGCACTACTATTCGGTGCCGGCCCTTGACGAGGGACGCTGGTCTGTCGCGCATAAACAAGAGTGCCGACGTTATCGCGAACTTCTACCGAGTAACCACGCGCATTGGGCGTAATTGCAGCACAGCTCTGGGTGCATACCAATTGCCCCGCACTTGCGCTTCCACAAAAAAACAATACAAACGCCAACAAAACTAGAAACTTACGTGCGACTGACATGAGTACCCCTTCAGTTCTTGGAAAGGAATGTATTCGATAGATCAAGCTTCGCTAAGCACAGTTTTGCGGGGCATTGTGTGTCGCCATTCTCAGAAATGGCCCGCGATTGGAATATGGCATTCGGGAAAACTGCCGTCAATGCTCATCTTGCCTCCGTTGTGGTTCCTGCGTCACCGCCGGCCTCCGGCGCGCGCCTGCTGCAGGCGCGTCTTTAGCGCGGGAATCGCCGGATCGTTCGGTATCCAGCGCTGCGCGGATGCGATCGCGCGTTGCGCATTGTCGAGTTCGCCCGCGCCGAGGCGTTCGTCGGCGACGGCCAGCCAGCGCGCGGCCAAGCCCTGTCGCATCGACGGTAATTTAGCGTAGGTCGGATCGGTCGCGATCAACGCCTCTAGACAGGCCTCGGCGCGAGTCAGCCGGTTGCCGGTCATTTCGCGCTGGAAGCACGCGACCGCGGTGGCGCCGAAGCGGCGTGTCGCGGCGATCACGCGCGGATCGCCGGGCGCGATCGCGGATGCCGCGCGCAATTTGTCGAATGCGCTGTCGCCGGGCGGATCGACCAGTTCGTCGCGCACGACCGCGTGATCGGCTGCGGCGAGCAGGTCGTCGATCTTCGCGCTGTTGTTGCCCGCGTGGCCGAGTCCTGCACGGCGCGCACGCACTTGCTGCAAGTGTTGTTCTGCCGCGCGAAGTAGCGGTGATTCCGGCGCCAGCGTGCGCGCCTTGGCCAGTGACGATTCCGCGCTGGTGAAATCGAAATCCGCGGTCGCACGATTGGCCTGATGCAGCAGCGCATCGGCCGCTGCACGCAATCCGGAACGCGCGCGCGGATCGTCGGGATTGACCGCCTGCTCCTTGCGATAAGCGACGATCGCCGCCTCGATGCGGCCGCTGCGCAAGTCCGCGTCGGCCGCATCGAGGTCGCGCGCGAGCGACTTCTGCCGTTGCTGCGATGCTTCGCCCAGGCGTGCGCGCGCCGCCGGCAGATCCAGGTGGCCTGGATCCACCGCGACGACGCGATCGAGCAGGCGCTGCGCAGCGGCGATGTCGTTCTTCGCCAGCAGCGGATCGACGCCGGCGAGCATCCGCGACAGCAGCGCCTGTCGGCGAGCGAGCACGACCGCGTTGTCGGGCGCCGCAGCCAGCGCCTGTTGATAGCGCGCCAGCGCACCCGTATTGCCGCCGTCATCGAGATGACCGGCGCGCTCGGCCACATCGGCCTGTGCGAGCAAGGTTTCGATTTGCGCATCGCTGCCGGTGCGGCGTCGCAACGCGTCCTCGACCCGTTGCAGGTCGGCGACCGGAGCGGCGAGCGCACGCGCAAGATCGAGCGCGCGCTGCGCATCCTGCAGGCGACCGTCGCGCAACGCCGCCTGCGCCTGCGCCAACGCCACGGTACCCACATGCACCAGCCCTTCGCGCGCCGCCAGCGAATCCGGATCGCGCGCGAGCACCGCTTCGTAGAGTTCGCGAGCGCCGCGCCCATCTGCCGAAGTCAGCTTGCCTGCGCGCAAGGCGGCATCGGCCTGCTGCATCAACTGGGTCTGCTGCGATGGTGGCGACAGCCGCGAGCCGAGCGCATCGCGCCCCTTGTACAGCGCGAATGCCAGCAACGGGACGACGGCGATCGATGCGATCAGCCCTGCGCGGCGAATGCGCGACGGACGATTCGGCGGCGTGGGCGCGCGACGCGCACCGTCGTCGATCTCCGGCAACGCCCCGAGGGTCGGGTCGCGGCGTTCGCTCATCATGCGAAGAAACGATCCGGCATGCGCCAAGGATAACGCCGCACCGGTCAGCCGAGCCTATGCACGTCGTCCACGCCGGGGACGGCGTTCAGCCTGCCGAGCAATTGGCCGAGTTGGTCGAAGTCGCGCACTTTCAGGGTGAATGCCATCTCGACCAGCCCACGTACTGCGTCCATCCGGCTGTTGACCGCGAGTACGTGCACGCCCTGTTGTGCAATCAGGTTGGCCAGATCCTTCAGCAGGTTCTTGCGGTCGAGTCCGCGCACCAGCACGTCCACACTGTAGCTGGCGCCATCGCGCTCGCCCCATTCCACCGGCAGCAGGCGTTCGGGGTGGCGCGCAAGCAATCGCTGCAGCGCAACGCAACCTTCGCGATGGATGCTCACGCCACGCGCGCGCGTGAGGTATCCCGCGATCGCATCGCCGGCCACCGGCTGGCAGCAACGCGCGAGTTGCGTAAGCAAATTACCGACGCCTTCGACGATGAAACGGTCGCTAGGCCGCGCCGGACGCAGCCTAGGCTCGACGCGTTGCGCGCGCGCGGATTCGCCGCGCAATTGCGCCTGCGCGTGGTCGTGCAGCGCACGCGCGACCTGGCTCGGCCCGATGTCGCCGAGGGCGACCGCGACGTGCAATTCGTCGATGCTAGCGAGGTGGAATTTCGTCAGCGCCGGTGCAAGGTCGGACTGGAGCAGGGCGAGCCGCTTGAGTTCGCGGTCGAGCAATTCGCGCCCGGCCTGCAGGTTGCGCGCGCGGTCGAGCTTGTGGAACCACGCGCGCACCTTGTCGCGCGAACGCGCGCTGGCGAGGAATCCATTGCCGGTCAGCAGCCAGTCGCGACGCGGCTCGGAGGTTTTCGCGGTGAGGATCTCGATGCGATCGCCGGTGTTCGGCCCGAAATCCAGCGGCACGATGCGGCCGTTGACCTTGGCGCCGCGGCAGCGATGCCCGACTTCGGTATGCACGTGGTAGGCGAAATCAAGCACGGTGCCGCCGCGCGGCAGGTCGATGACTTCGCCTTTCGGCGTGAGCAGGTAGATGCGATCCTCGACCAGGTCGGTGCGCAGGCCGGCGAGCAATGCATCGTCATCGCCGTCCGCTTCGGTGCGATCGAGCAACTGGCGCATCCACGCGAGTTTGCGTTCGAAGCCTGCGTTCGCCGATGCAGGCGCGGCGGTTCCCTCCTTGTAGCGCCAGTGCGCAGCGACACCGAGTTCGGAATGCGCGTGCATCTCGTGGGTGCGGATCTGCACTTCCAGCGTGCGCCCTTCCGGCCCGATCACGGCGGTGTGCAGCGAGCGGTACTGGTTGCCCTTGGGATTGGCGATGTAGTCGTCGAACTCGGTCGGCACCGGCGGCCACAACTGGTGCACCACGCCGAGCGCGGCGTAGCAGGTCGCGACGTCGTCGACGAGCACGCGCACCGCGCGTACGTCGTAGAGCTCGCCGAACGGCACGTCCTTGCGCTGCATCTTCTTCCAGATGCTGAAGATGTGCTTCGGCCGGCCGGCGACATCGGCGCGGATGTCCGCATCGCCGAGCGCGGCGCGGATACGCGATTTCACGTCCTCGATGAAACGCTCGCGATCGCCGCGTTTCTCGTCGAGCAGGCGCGCGATGCGTTTGTAGGTTTCAGGCTGCAGGAAACGGAACGCGAGGTCTTCGAGTTCCCACTTGAGCTGCCAGATGCCGAGCCGGTTCGCGAGTGGCGCGTGGATGTCGGCGCTGAGCTGCGCGAGCGCGACGCGTTCGGCTTCGGGCAATGACGTCGCGTCGCGCATCCGCACGAGCTGGCGCGCGAGCAAGATCAGGATCACACGCAGATCGCGCACCAGGGCCAGCAGCAGGCGCCGCAGTCCTTCGGCGCGAACGTGCTGCGCGCGACCGGCGTGCAATGTCCACACCTGTTCGGCCGCCTGCTGGCCATCGAGCAGCGCCTGCACGCGCGATCGCGTGGCCGGTTCCAGCGCGGCAAGGCGCGGCCGCCATTCCGGTAACGCGTGCAGGATCGCCGCGAGCAGCACTTCCTCGTCGGCGCGCAGCATCTCGAGCAGATTCAGGCACGCGACCAGCGCCGCTGCGCCCCCCGGATCGGGCGCGGGAAAGCCTGCCGAGGCCAGCACCTCCAGCGCGCCGCGCATCGATGCAGGCGCGCGCGTTGCCAGCCAGCGCTGCAATGGCGCGTCGGCGGAAACGGTGCTGGGGGAGGATGCGTTCACGACGTGGGACGATATGCGGGCTCGAGGATCAGTTATACGTGGCTGCCATTGGGTTTACACTAGCCCCGGATTTTCAGCCCCATATCTTTCCGCAGGAACCCCCATCATGCGCTGCCGCCATCTGCTCGTTTCGCTCGCCGTCTGCATCGCCGTCGCCACCCCGCTGGCCATCGCCCAGCAGTTCTCGTCGGTGGAAGAACGCATGTCGTCAGCCGACTTCAAGGCCGCCGGCCTCGACAAGCTTTCGCCTGCGGAACTGGCTAGGCTCAACGCCTTCATCAAGAACGAAGTCGAGGCGCGCGCCGCGCAGGCGCGCGAAGCCGGCGCGCGCGAGCAGAACAAGAACGATGCGGAGCGGATCGGGTTCAAGGATTACCACGGCGATCGCAGCGAGATCGTCAGCCGCATTCCGGGCACCTTCAGAGGCTGGTCGGGCGGCACCACGTTCACCCTCGAGAACGGCCAGGTCTGGCGCCAGACCGATAGCTCAGAGCTGGCCGGCGTGCATCTGGAGAATCCGGTGGTTCACATCAGCCCGTCGCTGGTCGGAAGCGGTTGGTTCCTGCAGGTCGAAGGCTACGGCAGTCATGCGAAGGTCGAACGCGTGCAGTAAGTCGACGACTGCGAACTATCGCAACGCCTCAAGCTGACGGCCGCTCTTGCGCATCCTGCGCTCGTGGCGACCGCAGGGAGTGCAAAGCCACTCACACGTCCATGTGTATCGCGCGAAGGTGACGCATCAGGCGCTTGACTGACACGCCCGGTTTCGCGCCGAGTTCCTGCGCGAACAACGACACCCGCAGTTCTTCCAGATCCCAGCGCAGCACGCGCCATTCGGGCCGCTTAGCGATGCCACGCGCGCGCGCCTGCGACAGCGCGTCCACGAACGGCTGCAATTCCAGCATCCGCGCCTGATCGCGCTGCGGATCGTCGATCGCACGTTCGGCGCGCAGGCGCATCGCCTTCAGGTAGCGCGGGAATTGCGCAAGGGCGTCGGCTGGCGTATCGCGCAGGAATCCCGGCGGCAGCAAGGAGGCGAGTTGCGCGCGCAGGTCGTCGAGGTTGCCTTGCGCCCAACCGAGCAGCGGCGAATCGAGTTTCGGTTTGAGTTCGGCCACAGCGGCGAGGATGGTTTCGGCCATTTGCATGCGACGCATCGCTTCGCCGAATAATTGCTTGCCGGAGGCATCGAGGCGTTTTTCAAATGCACTGCGGTCGCGGACGTCATCGAAATTTACGGCGAGCAAGGCATTCAGCGCTGCCTCGACAAGGTCTACGCGCAAGCGTTCCTGCACCGCCGATTTGATGCCGGCGACGTTGGAGAACTGTTCGATCGACGCATACAGCAGGCCGGTCTGCGCTGACAACGGCAATTGCTTGCGCGCGCTCTTGATGCGGTCGGCGAGCGCAATCCGCAGCAAGCGGCGCACGCCTCCGACATGTTCGAGTTGCGCCTGCGCGCGATCGGCGAATACGCGCAACGCGGCATCCTCGCCGCAATCCACCAACGCGGGAAACGCAGGCACGCCGGCCTCGCCAGGCACGCTGACGGGAATCGGTCGCGGTGGAAATTCGCGCAATTCTTCAGCTGCGAGTTCGCGCCCGGCGCGTGCTGCAAAAGCGATCTCTGCGCGTGAACCGAACTGCAGGCGCAGCGCGTCCAGATCGCGCGACTCGGCGAGCACGCGCTCGCCATCGAGCACGCGCAGGTTCATGCGCAAATGCGGTTCGACTACAGATTCATCAAAGTCTTTCGCCGCGATCATCGCTCCGGTCGCGCGCGTGAGGAAACGCGCAAGCTCGCCCGCGATGCTGTCGGCGCTCGCGACTGCCCAGGCTTCGGCGAAGGCGCGCGCAAAGTCCGGCGCGGGCACGTAGTTGCGTCGCAACGCTTTCGGCAGGCTGCGGATCAGCGCAGTCGCCTTCTCGGCGTGAAATCCCGGCACCAGCCAGGTCAGGCGCGCCGCATCGAGCGCGTTGAGCAGGTGGATCGGCACCGCGAGCGTCACCCCATCGGCCGCCGCGCCCGGTTCGAAATGATAGGCCAACGCGAGCCGCGCATCCCCGAGCGCGAGATATTTCGGGAAGCGTTCGGCTTCGCTGCACTCACCCGGCAACAACTCGGCGAGTGGCCATTCCAGTGCGTGGCGTTGATCGGGCGACGACTTCGCGCACCAGGCGTCCAGCGCGGCTGCGGTGCACATGCCGGATGGCAGCCGATCCAGATACCAGCGCGCCTGCCAGTCTTCATCCACGGCCAATCCCGCACGACGCAACTTTGCTTCTTCTTCGCGCGCCTTTTCGAGTGTCGCGAGGTTGTGCGCAAGAAACGCAGCGCGCGTATTGACCTCGCCCATCACCAGGCCTTGCCGCACGAACAACTCGCGCGATTCGACCGGCGCGATGCTGCCGTAATGCACCGGCCGCTTCGGCGCGAGTACGAGTCCGAACAGGGATATCTGTTCCGATGCGGTCACGCGACCCTGCTTGCGCGACCAGTGCGCGTCGTAGTGGCGGCGCGCGAGCAGGTGTGGCAATTCCTGGATCGCCCAGTCCGGCTCGATGCGCGCGTTGGTCATTCCCCAGACCTGGGCGGTGTCGAGCATCGTCGCCGACAACACCCAAGGCGGTGGCAGCTTCGCGAGCGCCGAGCCGGGAAACAGCTTGAAGCGTCGCTGGCGCGGCGCTTGATAGATGTGTTTTTCGTCCTTCTGGCCAAGCTGCGTCGGCAAGCCTGCGAGCAATGCACGATGCAAAGCCGCGTAATCGGCCGCTGTTTCGTTCGTCTGCCATTGCAGTTCTTCGCCAAGCACGAGCAACTGCCTGTGCAACTCGCGCCATTCGCGCATGCGCAGGAAGCCGAGAAAATGTTTCTCGCACCAGTCGCGCAGTTTCGATTGGGTCAGGTCTTCGTGCGCGAGCGCGTATGCGTCCCAGAGTTTCACGATGCCGATGAATTCGGATTTCGGATCGGCGAAGGCCGCATGCGCGGTGTCCGCCGCGCCGCGCGCGTCGGCGGGTCGCTCGCGCGGATCTTGTATGGCGAGGAATGCGGCGATGACATACGCCTCACGCAGGCAGCGATGCTGCTGCGCGGCGATCAGGATGCGGCCCAGTTTCACGTCCACCGGCAGCCGCGCGAGCGTGCGCCCGATCGGGGTCAGCGCGCGTACGCCATGTTTGTCTGGCGCAGTGATCGCACCGAGTTCCCACAAATGTTGCCAGCCATCGGCAATCGAGCGCGCGTCCGGCGCATCGATGAATGGAAAATCCTCCACGCGCCCGAGCCCCAGCGCAAGCATCCGCAGGATCACGCCCGCCAGCGATGCGCGCAGGATTTCCGGATCGGTGTAGCGCGGCCGCGAAAGGAAGTCGGATTCGGCGTACAACCGGTAGCACACGCCCGCCGCGACGCGCCCACATCGGCCCTTGCGCTGGTCCGCGCTCGCCTGCGAGACCGCCTCGATGTGCAGGCGGTCGAGCTTCATGCGCAGGCTGTAACGCTTGACGCGCGCCATTCCGGGGTCGATCACGTAGCGAATGCGCGGCACCGTCAGCGATGTTTCCGCGACATTCGTCGCCAGCACGATGCGCCGGCCCGGACCGGGATTGAACGCGCGATCCTGGTCGCGCGGCGACAGTCGCGCATACAACGGCAGCACTTCGGTGTGGCGGAAGCGCCGCTTGTCGATCGCGTGGCGCAGGTCGCGGATCTCGCGCTCACCGGGCAGGAAGACGAGAACATCACCATTCGCATCTTCGCGCGTGATGTCCTCCAACGCGGCGATCACTGCATCGCCGGTCGAAATGGGGTCAGGTTCATTTTCGTTGCGAGCGGATGGTGGCCCAGCGTTCGACGAAAATGAAACTGACCCCATTTCGAGGTAGCGCACTTCCACCGGATAGCTGCGGCCTTCGACGTCGAGCACCGGCGCATCGTTGAAGTGTTTGGCGAACCGCGATGTGTCGATCGTGGCCGAGGTCACGATCACCTTGAGGTCGGGCCGCTTCGGCAGCAACTGGCGCAGGTAGCCGAGCAGGAAGTCGATATTGAGGCTGCGCTCGTGCGCTTCATCGATGATCAGGGTGTCGTAGGCGCTGAGCCAGCGGTCGGACTGCATTTCCGCGAGCAGGATGCCGTCGGTCATGAACTTGATGCGCGTCTGCTCCGACACCTGGTCGTTGAAGCGCACCTGGAAACCGACCGCCCCACCGACCGGCACACCGAGTTCCTGCGCGACCCGACGCGCGACGCTGCGCGCGGCGATCCGGCGTGGCTGGGTACAACCGATCATCCCCGCCGCGCCGCGCCCGGCGGCAAGGCACAGCTTCGGCAACTGGGTGGTCTTGCCCGAGCCGGTTTCGCCCGCGATCACCACGACCTGGTGCGCGCGTATCTGTTCGATGATCCGCTCGGCTTCGCGCGCGATCGGCAGGCTGTCGTCGAACGTCGGCGTCGGAGCCGACGCGGCGCGTGCTACCACCGCCGCACGCGATGCGGCCAGCGCGTCCTCGAATGCCTTGCGCAACGCCGGATCGGCCGGCGCCT
>JANXZP010000031.1 GCA_025355485.1 Pseudomonadota bacterium | reverse complement strand
CGCAAGCGCGAGTGCGACCGGCAATGTATCGCCGAACGCCTGCGCGCAGCGCTGCATCGCCGCGCCGAAGCCGGCGATCACCGCGACGCCTGCGCCGAGCGCATCCAGGTCCGACACCACGCCCGCGCGCAATGAACCCGGCGCCCAGTCCGGCGGCGCAAGCGGCGTGCTGCGTTGACGCGAATTCGGATCGCCGGGGTCGTGGCCCGCCAGCAATGGCAGCAGTAGTGCGGCATCCTCGACCGCGCGCACGAGCAGGCCCGGCGTGTCGGCACGACGTAGCGCCGGCGCGATTCCGCGGCACGAAAGTTCGCCGAAGCTCGGCTTCATGCCGATCAGTCCGCAAAACGCCGCGGGAATACGCACCGAGCCCATCGTGTCGGTTCCGAGCGCCGCGATCGCGTGGCCGGCGGCGACCGCTGCGGCCGAGCCCGCCGACGATCCGCCGGACGCCTTGCCCGGATACGCCGGATTGGCGACATCGCCGAAGTGCGGGTTGCTCCCCATCGTGCCGAGCGCGCCCTCGTCGAGATTGGTCTTGCCCAGCAGCACTGCGCCAGCTCCGCGCAGTCGGTGGACGATGTGCGCATCGCGCGATGCAGGCGTCGTTTCACGACCGCCAATGCCGATACTGGTCGGCATGCCGGCGACGTCGATGTTGTCCTTGATCGCCAGCGGCACGCCGTCGAGGCGGCCCAGACGTCGGCCGTCGGCGCGCCGCGCATCGGAAGCGCGCGCTGCGGCCAATGCGCCTTCGGGGTCCACATAGGTCCACGCATGCATGTCCGGGTTGTCGCGTGCGATCACCGAGAGGCAACTCTGCGTCAACGCCTCGCTCGTGCAGGTTCCAAGCGCCAGCGCGTGCAGCACGCTGGTCAACGGCGCAAAACGCAGCCTGTCCGGTAATGCCTCGTCTGTGTCAGCCATGCGCATGTCCCCGTGCGATACATGCATGATCGCATGGCTCGTGTATTTGCTGCACAAGCCGCCAGGCCCAATAATTCCACACATCCAGCAGGAGTTCCCGATGAGCGCCGAAAACCAGCGCGACGTGATGGACTACGACGTGGTCGCCGTTGGCGCCGGCCCGGCCGGGCTCGCATTCGCGATCCGCTTGAAACAACTCAAACCCGAACTTTCGGTGTGCGTGATCGAGAAAGCTTCGACCGTCGGCGCGCAGATCCTGTCCGGCGCGGTGATCGAACCGCAACCGCTCGATGACCTGCTGCCTGGCTGGCGCGACAACCCGCCGCCGATCTGCGTGCCGGCGACGCACGACGAATTCTGGATGCTCAGCAAGACCGGCCGCCGCAAGCTGCCGACGCCGCCGCAGATGCACAACAAGGGCAACTTCATCGTTTCGCTCGGCGCGATGTGCGCCTGGCTCGCGCCGCAGGCCGAGGCGCTGGGAGTCGAAATCTACCCGGGCTTCGCGGCCGCGGAAACATTGTTCGACGACGCAGGCGCGGTGTGTGGCGTGCGCATCGGCGACATGGGCGTGGCGCGCGACGGCTCGCACAAGTCCGGCTATACGCAAGGCATCGACATCCGCGCCAAGCTCACGGTGCTGTGCGAAGGCGCGCGCGGAAGCCTGACCAAACAGTTGATCAGGAAGTTTTCGCTCGATGCAGCTTCCGATCCGCAGAGCTATTCGATCGGCATCAAGGAACTCTGGCAGGTCAAGCCCGGCATCGCGCAACCGGGACTCATCGTGCACACGCTCGGCTGGCCGATGGACAACAGAACGTACGGCGGCAGCTTCCTGTACCACCTCGACAAGGACCGCATCGTGCTCGGTTTCGTTGCCGGACTCGACTACCACGATCCGAACTTCCAGCCGTACGAAGCCTTCCAGCAATGGAAGAACCATCCATCGGTGAAACCGCTGCTCGAGGAAGGTACGATCCTCAGCGCCGGCGCCCGCGCGATCGTCACCGGTGGTTACCAGGCACTGCCCAAGGTGGAGATGCCCGGTGCGATCCTGATCGGCGACACCGCAGGCCTGCTCAACGTGCCGAAGATCAAGGGCGTGCACCAGGCGATGCGTTCGGGGATGCTCGCCGCCGAGCACGCCGCGCAATCGCTCGCATCGAGCGGCTTCGATGCGAAGCTGCGCGCGTCTTCCGTGATGGCGGAGTTGAAGAAAGTCCGCAACATCAAGCCCGGTTTCAAGCGCGGCCTGTGGTTCGGAATGGCGAATGCCGGACTGGAAACCGTGTTCGGCGGGCATACGCCGTGGACGCTCAAGGGCAAACCCGATTGGGCCTCGCTGGATCGCGTCGGCCAGCACGAAGAACCCAAGACGGATTACGTCGCGCGCACCCTGCCGCCGCGCGACCGCCTCGCCGGCGTGTACTTCGCCGCGACCGAACACGACGAAGACCAGCCGATCCACCTGCACGTGCTGGACACCAGCATCTGCATCGGAAGATGCGCAACCGAATACAACAACCCCTGCACGCGTTTCTGCCCGGCGGGCGTCTACGAAATGGTCGAGGACGAAAACGGCAAGCGCCTGCAGATCAACGCGGCGAACTGCGTCCACTGC
>JANXZP010000203.1 GCA_025355485.1 Pseudomonadota bacterium | reverse complement strand
GGCTTCAGCGAACAGATCCCGTTCGACAGCGTCTCCGGCAACATCGGCACCACGAAGCCGGGGAAATAAACCGACGTCGCGCGCAATTGCGCCTCGTCGTCGAGCGGCGTGCCTGGCTTCACGTAGGACGAGACGTCCGCGATCGCGACGACCAAACGGAAGCCATTGCGGTTCGGTTCGCAGTACACCGCATCGTCGAAATCCTTGGCGTCCTCGCCGTCGATCGTGACCAGCGGTAGTTCGCGCAGATCAATGCGTTGCGCCGCGGTCTGCGCATCGACTGTGATCGGCACCGCAGCCGCTTCAGCGAGCACTTCCTGCGAAAACTCGTACGGCAATCCGTGGCCATGGATCGCCGCTTGCACCGCGAGCGATGCCGTGAGTTTGTCGCCGAGTACGATCAGCACGCGTCCGAATGGCTGCCGGCGATGATCTGGCTTGGCAGCTTCCGCGTGCGGCACGAGTTCGCAGACGACGAGCTGTCCCTCGCGCGCACCGTTGCTCGATCCCGGCGGTATCAGGATGTCCTGCAATACGCGTTTGTCGTCGGGCACGACGTAACCGATGCCGTCGCGCTGCGCGTAACGACCGGTCACGCGACTGACGCGGCGTTCGAGCACTTCGACGATCGCCCCGGTACGCCGCCCACGGAAGTCCACGCCGGTGACGCTCGCGAGCACGCGGTCGCCGTGCATCGCCTTGCGCAATTCGTTCGGCGGCAGGAACAGGTCGTCGCCGCCGCCTTCCGGACGCAGGAAGCCAAAACCTTCCGGATTCGCGATCACCGTGCCCGGAACCAGATCGAGTTTTTTCGCGACCGCATACGCTCCGCGACGATTCGCCAGCAGTTGTCCGTCGCGCAGCATCGCGGCCAGACGCTTGCCAAGCGCGTCGAAATGATCCGGCGCGTGCAGGTCCAGCGCGCGCGCGATTTCCTCGGCGCTCTGCGGACCGTCGCTGTCGACGAGGAATGCGAGGATCGCCTCGCGGCTCGCGATCGGTCGCTCGTAACGGCTTGCCTCGCGTCCGGCGTGCGGATCAGAACTGCGCGGCAAAGGTGAGGGCGATGGAATCGTGTCTTGGCGGCGCGGTACGCGAGCCGGCGGCGCATCCGTGGGCTCAGGCATCCACGGCGGGCGTTTCATCGCCTTGCCGGCGCCCTGCTTGCCCTTGCCCTGACTCGTTTTGCCTTGCTTGCTGCCGCCGGCGGACTTGCGCGCGCCCTTGCCGGACGCGGATTTCGGTGGTTTGGCCATGCGCAGATGGTACACCGCAGGGCATGTACGTTCGCCGCAAAATTGACAAGCAGGCGCCGCATCATTACCTTATGCGACTCGCTCGCGCTCTGCGGGCGGCACCTGCCCAGGTGGCGGAATTGGTAGACGCACTAGCTTCAGGTGCTAGCGGGGGCAACTTCGTGGAGGTTCGAGTCCTCTTCTGGGCACCATAAAAAACCCGCTCTCCTGGCGGGTTTTTTGTTTCTTGGCCACCACTGCGAAAGTGTGCGACAGCGCGCTTCCGGCCTGCCGCAGGCTGTCGTATGCTGCGCGCGCTACCGATCGGGAAGGCCACCGGACGCCCGCCATGCGGGATCTCAGCAATCCATTCGATCCGCAGAACATGGTCGCGTCGATGCCCGACAACGCGGCACAGTTTCCCGATGTCTCCGGTTACCGTTTCCAGAAGCGGCTCGGCCAGGGCGGCATGGCCACGGTGTACCTCGCGGTGCAGGAATCGCTGGATCGCCCGGTCGGCATCAAGGTGATGGAACGCGCGGCGCTCGCCGATGAAATAAGCAAGCAACGTTTCGAGAACGAAGCGCGCACCATCGCCAGGCTCACCCACCCGAGCATCGTCAACATCCACGAAGTCGGCCGCACCGGCGACGGACGCATGTACTACAGCATGTCGTACCTGCCCAACGGCGACCTTGCACAACGCGACTTGCGCGACGACGAACCTGGCATCGTCGATGTGCTGCGCGCGCTGCTATCCGCGCTGGACTACGCGCACGCACGCGGCATCGTGCATCGCGACGTGAAGCGCGAAAACGTCCTGTTCGACAGCTCCGATCGTCCGCAACTGACCGATTTCGGCATCGCGTTGTCACGAACGGACCCTTCGCGCATCACCAATGCCGGCTTTGCGGTCGGCAGTTCCGGATACATGGCGCCGGAACAGGCGCGCGGCGATGTCGTGGACGGCCGCGCCGACCTGTACAGCGTCGGCGTGCTGGCTTATGAACTGATGACTGGCCAGCTGCCGTTCCGCGCATCCGATCCGCTTGCGCTGGCCTTGATGCACATGCACAACGCGGTGCCGCGCCTGCCTGCAGTCCGCCACCATTGGCAGGCTTTCATCGATCGCGCCATGGCCAAGTCGCCGAGCCAGCGTTTCGACGATGCCCAACAGATGTTGCAGGCGCTCGATCGCATCGGCGGCCGCAGCGGCAATGCGCTGTCCAGTCGGGTGCTGCGCACGTTCGATCGCACGATCGAAGGTTCTGGCTGGAAACGGCCGCGCCTGCTGGCGCTCGGCGCTGCGCTGTTGGTCGTGATCGGCTTGTATGCGGGGCGAGATCGGCTGCCGATGTTCGCTTCGCCGCCGGTCGCGACAGTGCAGCCCGTCGCGCACACCGCCACGACTACGCCGCCGACGAACGATCCAGGCAAAGCGGTGCCCGATAGCGCGCCCGCGAACGACTCGCCGCAAACCAAACCAGCCGTGCCCGACAAGCAGCCATCGACGAAACGCGCGACTCATGCAAAGCGCGCATCCGCTCATCGCAAGCCACCGCCCAAGCGAGGCTGGCTATCGCGCTGGTGGCACAGTTTGTGATGGGTCGCGGGCCTGATCCGGCGGCGTCGATATGCGTTTCAGGATTCGGTTTCTGCATCGGGCGCGGAAATGCCCTGGGTCGCGAGGATGTCGTTCATGCGGCTGCGCACATGCGCGATGTCGTCGGCGCCCGCGCTCGCTTCGATCGCATCCGCCTGCCCCGCGAACACCTGCCACAGATCCTCGCTACTGGTTTCGTCCATGACCAGCATCTGCAAGTCGCGATCGAGCTCGTCGAGCATGCTGTCGAGTTCCGCACGTGTCCTGGCCATCGCGCCCTCCGAGGTTGGAACAACCGGCGCATCTTGCCTGATTTTCACCCGCTCCGGATGTGCAACCCGACACATTGACTCAGTCATCGTTTCCGCCGTCGGCTGGCCCTTAGAATAGAAGGCCCCCAATTCAGTCGCCGACACATGCCAGACACATCCCTGCCCACCCCATCGCAGCCGATCACACCGGCCGAATCGCGCCTGCGCGCAAAGCTTGACGCCGACCCTAGCCAGCACATGTCCGCGTTGCTGCTGGGCGACCTGATGCTGGGCGATGGACGCGTGGACGAAGCGGTCGAACTGCTGTGGTCGCATTGCGGGGATCGCGCCTGCGGCGACATGCTGCGCGAATATTTGATCGGTGAGCGCCTGAACGAGGATGCGCATCGCCTGCTGGTCCAACGCGGCAGCGATGCGAGCGCGTCGGGCCTGGTGGACGAAGCCGTCGCCTGCCACCTGCGCGGCGATCTCAATGGCGCGATGACGCGCTGCCGACTCGCGCAATCGGCCGACCCGGAGTACGCGCCGGCTTACAACCATCTTGGGCGTGCGCTGTTCAATGCGCAGCGTGCGGCCGCGGCGCGCGCGGAACTCGTGCATGCGGTGCGGATTTCTCCCGACTACGCCGAAGCCTGGCACAACCTTGCGCATGTGCTACGCGACGCGCAGGAACTCGACCAGGCCGAACGCGCGTACGGACATGCGCTGCGCCTGCGCCCGGCGTACCGCTCGGCCATGCTCAACCTTGGCATCGTGCTGGCGGCGACGGGCAAGCCGAACGAAGCGCTGGAAAATTTCCAGCGGCTGCTCGCGATCGATCCAACGCATGCCGAAGCCAGCTTCAACCTCGCGTTGTGCGAACACATCCTGCTTCGGTACGACGAAGCGCAGCGGTCGTACGAGCGCGCTGCGACGCTCGACCCGCGCAACCCGCGCTTGCCGTTGCAACAGGGCCGACTCTGCAACGACCGGCGCGACACCGAAGGCGCCTTGCGAATGTTCCGGCGCGCACTGGATCTGAATCCGCGCGATCCCGAAGCGTGGTCGGAAATCGCAATGGTGTACGACCAGACCGACCATCTGGACGAGGCCGAACGCGCGATCACGGCGGGCCTCGCCGTCGCGCCCGGCGACGCCGGTTTGCGTCTGGAAGTGGCGAACCTCGCACGTCGACGCGGCGAATACGACGCGGCGATGTCGGGCCTGCGCTCGATCGATCCGCAGGCATTGCAGCCGCATCTGCGCGCGCGCTACCAGCAGACCATGGACACCCTGCTCGCACGGCAAGGCAATCCGACGCAAGTGCATTGAGCCGGGGTCGAAGCCCGTTACGTTCGGTTGCGCGAACGACGCCGCCTTCCGCTTGCCGGAGATACATCGATCATCAGCGCGACCACCAGCCCCACAATCGGACACAGCGTCCATTGTCCGCCGAACCAGTGCTGCACCGCGACGTACCACAGCAAAGTCGTCGGCAGGAAGATGAAACCGAGCACCAACCACAACGTGCCGGGAACCACGCGCAGCCAATGGCCGAAAAACCACAGCACAAGGATCAGGAGTCGCGGCGTCAACAGGGTGAAGAGAGCAAACAGGCAAGGCATGGTGAGTGGCTCCGTGCTATCTGGAATCGTGATCTCGAACGCCGGTCAGTGCTTCGCGGAAACCGTCGGCGCGGGCGGCAGCACGTAACCGATTCGCGCCACCTGTCCCTGCGGCACCGCTTCGGACGCATGCGATTCGGGCCAGTACACGAACACCCATGCGGTGGTGGTGCCGAGCAGGATCGGTTGCGTCGTTTCGGGCTTGTCGCGACCGTTGTAGGTCAACGAAATGCGCGTGCCATTCCCCGCGAGCACGCGCTGCGATTGCATGCCTGTGTAGTAGCTGATCAGCCACGCGGCGATGCCCAGCAGCATCACGGCGAACACGTACTCGGCGGTGAAACCGCGATCGGTGAGTTTGTCGCGCCAGCGCGGGAACACTATCAGGCCCCACCATTTCGCCTCACGGATCGCTTCCACGCGATGCGGCTTGCGCTCGCGGAACACATCGACGCGCGAACCCAGCCAGCTCAGGAACGCGCCAGCCAGCACCACCAGGAAATACATCGGGTCGTGCAGCGCCGCGACCAAGAAATCCGCCGGCTGCATGTAGTCGAGTACCGCGATCCCGAACGGTTTGTAGAAGCAGTAACTCGCCCACAGCCCGATCGCCGACGTCGCGATGTACGTCGCCGTCAGCAGCATCGTCGGCTCGCGCAGCGCACGCAGGCTCCACTGCTCTTCGCCGGCGGGCGGCCTTTCGGTGATTCTGGGTTCTGGCATCCTTGGAGCCCCTGTTACTCCTGTCGGCCATCGTACCGCTCAATCAGCGTACGCAATCATGGCGGATGATGCCGTGAAGATGTGCTTCAGTTGTAATCATGCGCAATTTCGCTAGATGCTCTTGCCAACCCCACCCGCATCGCCCCCCTGCCCGTCCGGGCCGGGCTTGGCGAGATCGGGGCGTACGCCGGACGGAAGGGACTCGGTCTTGTCCTTTGCGGAATCCTTGCTCGGGTGGTAGCCGGTGCCGCGTTCGCTGAGGTCGGATTCGGATTTCCTGTCCTGGATTTTCCTGGTCATCGCGCTGTCCTTGTACGGGCGGGGGGTTCGAGCGTACGACCGCGTCGGTGAACGCACCTCTACCGGCATGGCGCCGTTTGCGTACACCAGCGCAGCACGGCTGCTACATTCAGGGTACGCTTCTTCAATTACGTATCCGCAGCGGCAGAGCCCTGCTCATCCATGGAAAGGATGGGTCGATGAAAACACATGCATGGATGCTGTTTCTGGCGGTAGCGTTGCCTTTGCCTTCCGTGGCCGGCGCCGCCGAAGATGTCGCGCAAACGGCGAATGCGGTCGCGCAACAAAAGAACGACTGCAAGCAGGAAGAGCAACAGAAAGGCGCCGGCGAAATAAACAGCGCGGTGGTGTGTGCGATCAAGGTGATGTTCCAGAGCCGTATCCGGCGCAGGAAAGATACCGAACCGGTCGAGATGACGGTGGGCTCGCCGCCGCTGCAAACCGAGGACACAGACACGCCGGGGCCGAACAACTGGGAGATCAACATCGGGCTGGATAGCGAGCTGGCTGGCAGCGAACGCACGCTCGAAGCGCCGACGCTGGATGTCAACTACGGTGTGGGCGAGAGGCTGCAGTTCACCTACGGCGTGCCTTACGTCTGGGCGAAGCACGAACAGGCCGATCCGTCCGGAGCCATGCGCATTGTCGATGAACACGGCGTCGGCGATTCCACCTTCGGGGTCAAATACAGGTTCTACGACAACAAGGACACCGGTTTGTCCTTCGCGATATATCCGCAGCTTGAGTTCCGCACGCCCGGCGCCAACCCTGCCGTTTCCGATCACGCGACAAGTTTCCGCTTGCCGCTAGCCGTCACCAAGGAATTCGAACAATTCTCGATCGGCGCCAACATCGGCATTGATGTATCTGCCGGTGAACGACGCTATTTCGCGAGCTTCGGCGCCGGTCGGCGCCTGACCGACCACGTGGCCGTGATGGGGGAGATCGTTGGAACCAATCTCAACGCCACGGACGAGAAGCATGTGCTGCTGAACTTCGGAATCCGGCGGAAGATCTCCGATACGCAATCGCTCAGCGCATCGCTGGGACGCGATGTGTACTCCGGTGGCGATGAGCGCGAGCGCACCTACTTCACCTTGTCGTACCAGAAATTGTTCGGAAAATAATCGGGTCAAAATACGAACCCCGCCAAGGCGGGGTTTGTGCATTACCGCGACGAATGCGTTGCGCGTGGCGGCGAGCGGCAAGGTCTTATTGATTCAAGCCCACGGATCCCGCAATACGATGTTGGCGTCGCGATCCGGGCCGGTGCTGACGATTGCGAGCGGGCAGCCAGCGAGTTCCTCCAGTGCGCGCAAATACGCGCGCGCGGCGGCGGGAAGTTCGTCCCAGCGCGTGATGCCGTGGGTGCGTTCTTCCCAGCCGGGGAATTCGAGGTATACCGGCGTGCATTCGTCCCAGCCGGCGGCGTCGAGCGGCGCGTATTCGGTGCGCTTGCCGCGGTACTGGTAGGCGATGCAGATCTTGAGTTTCTCCATGCCGTCGAGCACGTCGAGCTTGGTGATGCACAGGCCGCTGATGCCGTTGATCGCGACCGCGCGCTTCAGGGCCACGATATCCATCCAGCCGCAGCGGCGCGGTCTTCCGGTCGTTGCACCAAACTCTGCGCCGCGCTTACGGATGTCCTCGCCGACAGCGTCGTCGAGTTCGGTCGGAAACGGCCCGCCGCCGACGCGCGTGGCGTAGGCCTTGGCGATGCCGAGCACGTAGTCGATCGCATCTGCGCCGACACCGGCGCCCGCGAGCGCACCGCCGATGGTGGTGTTCGATGAGGTCACGTACGGATAGGTGCCGTGGTCGATGTCGAGCAGCGAGCCTTGCGCGCCTTCGTACAACACACGTTTACCCTGCTTGCGAAGCTCGTGAAGAATTCCGGCGACGTCGGATTTCATCGGCTCGACGTATTCGCCGAATGCGAGTGCTTCGTCGAGGGTCTGCTGGAAATCGACCGCATCCACACCGAGATATTTCGTCAGCACGAAGTTGTGGTAGTCGAGCGTGCCGCGCAGTTTTTCGGCGAGCTCTTTCGGATAACTCAGGTCGGCGACGCGGATGCCGCGACGCGCGACCTTGTCTTCGTAGGCCGGGCCGATGCCGCGCCCGGTGGTGCCGATCGCATCCTTGCCAGCGGCTTTCTCGCGCGCCTGATCCAGCGCGATGTGGTACGGCATGATCAGCGGCGTCGCCGGGCTGATCTTCAAACGCGAACGCACGTCGATGCCGGTCGCTTCGAGTTCGGCGATTTCATGCTTCAGCGCGGCCGGCGACAGCACCACGCCGTTGCCGATCAGGCACAGCGCGCCTTCGCGCAGGATGCCGGACGGGATCAGGTGCAGTACGGTCTTCTTGCCGCCGATGACGAGCGTATGGCCGGCGTTGTGGCCGCCTTGAAAACGCACGACCGCGCCGATGTCCTGCGTGAGCAGGTCGACGATTTTGCCTTTGCCCTCATCACCCCATTGTGCGCCGAGGACAACTACTGACTGACCCATGATGACTCCTCGAAATGAATTAGTACCGCGTAATGGGGTGATGATTCGTTGCTAAGTTCGGCCTTCCCGGCCTCACCAAGCAACCCAGCCTCCGCCATCCATGGCTCCGGCGCTCAGCTCCGCGCATGAGTCCACTGGACTCATGCAAGCGCGGTGCTTCGCCCCCACTGCGCTTCGTCTCCGAATTGACTCACGGACGCGTATGAATTGCGGAGCCAAAGCAACAGCAGAACCAAAGCGCGAAAACAAAGAAAGCCGGAGGACTGGCCCCGGCTTTGCGATATTATCCTCGTTTTCGGCCGCGGCGGCCAGCCTTGTGACGCGACGGGCTGGCGATCGGGTCAGCGTACGAATTGCAGTGCGACCAGGCCGATCGCGATCATCACGCCGCCGCCGACGCGCAGGGCGCGCTCCGGGGTGGCGATGAGTTGCGCGGCCATGCGTTTCCAGGCGCCGGGGGCGATCAGCAGGAACAGGCCCTCGATCACCAGCACCAGGCACAGCGCGGCCCACAGGTCGGCGTAGTTCATACTGCGCGGGTTGGCCTATTTCGCGGGCGCGGCGCGGCCGGGATTGGCGAAGTAGCGCAGCAGTTCGGATTCCGGATCGAGTACCAGCACGTCCTTGCCGCCGAACGCCGTGCGATACGCCTGCAGACTGCGATAGAACGCGTAGAACTCCGGATCCTGGCTGTAGGCCTGCGCCGCGACAGAAGCCGCTTCGGCATCGCCCTGTCCGCGCAGTTGCTGGGCGTCGCGCTGGGCTTCGGCCGCGATCACCTGCCGTTGCAGATCGGCCCCGGCTCGGATCTTGGAAGACTCCTCGTCGCCTTCGGCGCGCAACTTCAGCGCAGCACGCGAACGTTCGGCGCTCATCCGGTCGTACACCGATTTCAGCACGTTGCTGTCTTCGGGCAGGTCGATACGCTTGATGCGGATGTCGACCACCTGGATACCCAGCGACGGCTGGGTGACTCGATTGACTTCGCGCAGCATCGCGCCGCCGAGCACGCTGCGATCGAGCACGACGATGTCCTGCAACTGGCGCTGGTTGATCGTGTTGCGCAGCGCCTCGACCACGATCGGCGTCAGCCGTTGCGCGGCGCTGTCCTCGACGCCCAGGGTCGCGGTGTAGTAGCGGCGCACGTCCGCGATCCGCCAGGTCGCGAAATAATCGACGGCAACGGATTTCTTTTCCTGGGTCAGGTAGCGCGCGGGCTGCGCGTCGAGGGTCAGGATGCGGCGGTCGAACAAGCGCACGCTCTGCACGATCGGCAGCTTGAAATGCAGGCCGGGCGGGATGTCGGTGCGCACAATGCGGCCGAACTGGAACTGCAACGCGAGCTCGTTCTCGTTGACGATATAGGTCGAGCCAACGAGCAGCACGGCAAGCACGAAGCCCGCGACGATCCAGAAGGTTTTCATGGGCGCGGCTCCTGGCGTCCTTCGGGGCGCGCGGCGCGATCCGGACGCGCGTTGTCGTCGGCGGCTGGCGCGTTCGCGGTGACTGTCGGCAGGTTCACCGGCGCTGGCGGCGCAGCGTTCGACGTGCGATCGACCGGCAGGTAGATCACGTTGTTGCCGCGACCGGCGACGACCTTCGGCGAATTCGCGAGTACCGCTTCCATGGTTTCGAGATAAAGCCGCTTGCGGGTGACTTCGGGCGCCTTGCGGTATTGCTCGGCGAGCAGGCTGTAGCGCTGCGAATCGCCCTGCGCGGCGGCGATCACCGCGGCCTTGTAGCCTTCGGCACCGATGCGCACGCTCGCCGCCTGGCCGCGCGCGACCGGCACGATCTGGCTTTCGTAGGCGTGCGCGAGCTGGATCGCCTTGTCCTTGTCTTGCTGCGCGCGCGCGACGTCGTCGAATGCGTCCTTGACCTCGTCGGGCGGACGCGCGTTCTTGATCGTGAAATCGGCGACCAGCAGCCCGGTGTGGTATTCGTCGAGCGAGGCCTGCAGGCGATCGCGCAGGTGCGCGGTGTCCACCGCCTTCTGGCCGATCACATCGTCCATCGCGGTCGCGCCGACCACTTCGCGCACCACGCTCTCGGCAGCCTGCTGGAGGATTTTCTCAGGATCGCGATTGCCGAACAGGAAGCGCTGCGGATCGGAAACGGCGTACTGCACGTTGTAGTCAATCAGCACGATGTTCTGGTCGCGCGTGAGCATGCGCACCTGGTCGGATGCGATCCGCACCTTAGTCGCCTCGACTTTGGTGACCGATTCGACCGGCCACGGCCACTTGAGGTTCACGCCGGGCGTCATGATCCGGCTGAACTGGCCGAAGCGCAGCACCACGCCGCGCTGGGTTTCATCGACCATCTGGACGCTGCTGAACAACAGCAGGGACAGCACGAAGATGCCGAACCACATCGCGATGCGCTGGCCGTTGTCGCCGTTGCCGGCATCGCCGCCGAACATGCGGCCCATGCCCTGCTTGAGGCGATCGAGGAACGCGTCGGTCTCGCGGTCGGGGTCGCGGCCCTTCCACGGATCCTTGCCGCCGTCCTTGTCGCCCTTACCTGGTGTGTTCCACGCCATGTACGCTCCTGCGCTGCCGCGCCACGCTGTGCCGGCCGGGTGGCCATCCTGCACAAGGAACGTGAACCGGACGCTTTAGTTTGGTCTTCAGTGATTGTAGGTAGGGGCGACGGGGCCAGCAAGCAAGGCCTCCAGCTCATGTCCGCCCGACTCTGCCGCGAGTTGCTCGGCCTGCGCGCGCGGCAGGTCGAGCTGGACGCGCCAGCCGTGCTCATCGGCGATTTCGTTGCTGATCGCGCCCATCGCGTGCAGGCGCGCGCGCAGCCGGGCCGATTTCGGCTGCAACTGCAGTTCGCCGTGCACGCGCTGCGCGACGAAGCGTTCGGACAACGCGCTGCGTAGCAAATCCAGCCCTTCGCCAGTGCGCGCAGAACACCAGATTTTTTCGACGCCGGCGGCCGGGAGCTCACGACGTGGCGCGGCCTCTTCCAGAAGGTCGATCTTGTTGAACACGACCAGTTGCGGAATCTCGCCGGCATCGATGTGCTTCAGAACCGTGTTCACCTGGCCGATGCGTTCGTCGCGCAACGGATCGGCGGCATCGACAACATGCAACAGCAGGTCGGCGTCGCGCGCCTCGGAGAGGGTCGAACGGAACGCCGCGACCAGTTCGTGCGGCAAGTCGCGCACGAAACCGACGGTGTCCGACAGCACCAGCGGCCCGCAATCGAGCCCTTCGACGCGGCGCACGGTCGGATCGAGCGTTGCGAACAACTTGTCGGCGACGTACACCTTCGATTCGGTGAGCGCGTTGAACAACGTGGATTTGCCCGCGTTGGTGTAACCGACCAGGGCGACGCGCGGCAGTTCGTTGCGCAGGCGCGCGCGGCGCATCTGCGCGCGCTGCACGCCCACTTTTTCGAGACGCTTCTCCAATTGCTCGACGCGTTTTTGCAGCAGCCGACGATCGATCTCGAGCTGGGTTTCGCCGGGTCCGCGCAGACCGATGCTGCCGCCGCGCTGGCGCTCCAGGTGCGTCCAGCCGCGGATCAATCGCGTCGCCATGTGCTTGAGTTGCGCGAGTTCAACCTGCAACTGGCCTTCGTGCGAATGCGCGCGCAGCGCGAAGATGTCGAGGATGAGGCTCGTGCGATCGACCACGCGGCGACTGAGCGCCTTTTCGAGATTGCGTTCCTGCACCGGCGACAGCAACTGGTTGAACAACACGAGATCGGCACCCGTGCTTTCGCACAGCAACTTCACTTCCTCGAGCTTGCCGGTGCCGATGTAATACGCCGGATTGCGCCGCGCGATCTTCGCGATGACTGTGCCGACCACGGTCGCGCCGGCCGAACGCGCGAGTTCGGCGAACTCCTCCAGCAAGGTCGGATCAGCGGCCCCGGAATACGGCTGGATCAACAGGGCGTTTTCGCCCTTGCGGGAACGTTCGAACACCTAGTGGCCTGTATGGGATGATCCGGGAGAGGGATCGCGAAAGGATGTCGGTGATTGGCGCCGATGTGGAGCGAGCGCCGATAGCGGGACTATCGGTCGAGTGAAGATCAAGCCAAGCGCCGACAGACCGACTGAGCTGCTTCCAGATTGTCCGATGCAGGCCACCGTTACTCCGGAGCGTCTTGCGACGGCTCGTGCTGCGCGGGTTCGTCATTGCCGTCGGCGCCGATGCGCACATTGCGCGATGGCACCACGGTCGAGATCGCGTGTTTGTAAACCATCTGGCTGACCGTATTGCGCAACAACACCACGAACTGGTCGAACGATTCGATGGTGCCCTGCAACTTGATTCCGTTGACCAGGTACACCGCGACCGGAATGCGTTCGCGACGCAGCGCGTTCAGGAATGGATCCTGCAATGTCAGGCCCTTGGACATGATGTTTCCCCTCACTGGTTTGCGATGTTGTCGTTATGGACGCCAAAGGGTTCGCACGGCGCCAGCCCGGCCATTCATCGCTGGCCGGAAGCGATCATGATGGCACAGCCCCGTAGCTGCCGCGACAACGGCTCAGGCTGTAGCGGAACGGCCTAGGAACAAGGCCAGTGCGTCGTCGAGCGCAGTACGTTCAATACTCGGATCGAACCATCTGGCGTCGAGTTCTCCGCGTAGCCACGTGAGCTGGCGTTTTGCCAACTGGCGGGTGGCGGCGATGCCCTCGATGCGGAATTCCCTGGCATCGGTCGCACCGTCCAGATACCGCCACGCCTGCCGATAGCCGACCGCACGCAATGCCGGCAGATCCAGCGGATCGGCGAGCTCGCGCAAATGCGGATCGGAGCGCAGCCGGCGCACTTCATCGAGAAACCCATCGACGAGCATCGCATCGAACCGCGCCTCGATCCGCGCGTGAAGCACCGCGCGATCGGCGGGACACAGCACCAGTTTCAATACGCGGAACGGAAATGCCTGCCGCGCACTCGACATCTGCCAGTCGCTGATCGACCTGCCACTGATCCGCCAGACTTCCAGCGCGCGGCCGATGCGCTGGCGGTCGCCGGCCTTGATGCGACGCGCTGCTACGGGATCGATCGCTGCGAGTTCGGCATGGAGCGCATCCCAACCGCGCGTTGCACCCTCTTCCACGATGGCTGCACGAAGCGCGACATCGGCAGACGGCATCGGCGAAAGTCCGTGCAGTAACGCGCGGAAATACAGGCCGGTACCGCCGACCAGCAGCGGAATCTTTCCGCGCGCGGCGATGCCTTGCAATGCTTCCATCGCATCGGCTGCGAACTCGGCCGCACTGTAGCGCTCGTGCGGATCGTGCACATCTATCAGGTGATGCGGTGCCTGCGCCAGCGTCGCGGCATCGGGTTTCGCGCTGCCGATATCGAGTCCACGATAGACCAGCGCCGAATCGACGCTGACGATCTCGCCACCGAACCGCTGCGCCCATTCGATTGCAAGCGCAGTCTTGCCCGACGCGGTCGGGCCCATGATCGCGATGGCGGGTGGGCGGTGATCGGTGCGTGGATCGGTCACGGGCAAGCGCCATGCATATCAATCGTCATCGCCCCACTTCGGCATCGATGGACCGGACTTGCCCTTCGGCACCGTCTGCGCGGCGACTGCATTCCACACCTTCAATGCATCCACGGTCGCGACCACATCGTGCACGCGGATCAACTTCGCGCCGTATTGCACGGCGATCAGTGCGGCAGCGATCGAGCCGTGCACGCGCTCGCCCTGCACGCGATCGGTCAACGTGCCGATCATGCCCTTGCGCGAAAGCCCTGCCAGCACCGGCACGCCGAGGTCGGTGAAGCGCGCGAGCTGGCGCAGCAACGCGAGGTTGTGATCCAGCGCCTTGCCGAAGCCGAATCCCGGATCAACCACGATTTTCTTCTTGGACATCCCACTCATCTCGCAGGCGAAGATGCGTTCGGCGAGGAAGCGGTGCACGTCGGCGACCACGTCGGCGTAGTCCGGCGCGTCCTGCATCGTGCGCGGCTCGCCCTGCATGTGCATCAGCACCACCGGAACTTTCAATGCCGTAACCGCATCCATCGCGCCGTCGCGACGCAGCGCGTAAACGTCGTTGATCAGTCCCGCGCCCGCACCGACGGCGGCGCGCATGACTTCGGGTTTGGACGTGTCCACCCAGATCGGCACATCGATTTCGCGCGCGAGGCGCTCGATCACCGGAATCACGCGACGCAGTTCCTCCTCGACCGGGATTTCCTCCGCGCCAGGCCGCGTGGATTCGCCGCCGACATCGAGCGCGTCCGCGCCCTCCTCCACCAACCTGAGTCCGTGCGCGATCGCCGCGTCGGCCGACAATCCATCGCCGGAAAACGAATCCGGTGTGACATTGACGATGCCGACAATACGCGCGCGATCCAGCGCAAGTACGCGGCCGTTGCAGTCGAGTGTAGGAGTGATATCGAACATCATTTACTTCAAAGAAAAGGCCAGAGCGAACTCTGGCCTTTCAAGTGGTCAGTGGCAAGCGACTCCGCGATCAAACCGTCGGTGCAGGCCCGCCAAGTGCGTTGGGTTTCGGCCCGGTGACATCGGTCGGCAGCGGCTTGCCGTCTTTCGTCCAGTCCAGCGGCGGCGGCGGCGTGCGGCCTTCCATGATCGCGTCGATCTGTAGCGCGTCGATGGTTTCATAGGTCAGCAACGCCTGCGCCATCACCTCGAGCTTGTCGCGATTCGCGGTCAGGATTTCGCGGGTGCGCACGTAGGCGCGGTCGAGAATCTGACGAACCACCTCGTCGATCTTGCGCGCGGTTTCGTCGGACACGTTGTTGTGTTGCGTGACCGAACGGCCGAGGAACACTTCGTCCTCTTCCTCGCCGTAAGTCACCGGACCCATCTCGTCGGACAGGCCCCACTTGGTGACCATGTTGCGCGCCATCTTGGTCGCGCGCTCGATGTCGTTGGACGCGCCGGTGGTGACCTTGTCGGCGCCGAACACCAGTTCCTCGGCGACGCGGCCACCGTATAGCGAGCACAGCCGGCTCTCGATGTTTTCCTTGTTGTAGCTGTAACGGTCGCCCTCGGGCAGGTACACGGTGACGCCGAGCGCGCGGCCGCGCGGAATGATGGTGACCTTGTAGACCGGGTCGTGATCCGGCACGCATCGCCCGACGATCGCGTGGCCGGCCTCGTGGTACGCGGTGTTGCGCTTCTCTTCCTCGCTCATCACCAGCGAGCGGCGCTCGGTGCCCATCATGATCTTGTCGCGGGCGCGGTCGAAATGCTCCATGCGCACCTCGCGAGCGTTCTCGCGCGCGGCGAACAACGCTGCTTCGTTGACCAGGTTCGCTAGATCCGCGCCCGAGAAACCAGGCGTGCCGCGCGCGATCACCATTGGCTTGACGTCCTCGGCCATCGGCACCTTGCGCATGTGCACCTGCAGGATCTGCTCGCGGCCGCGCACGTCGGGCAATCCAACGACCACCTGGCGATCGAAACGACCCGGGCGCAGCAGCGCCGGATCGAGCACGTCGGGGCGATTGGTCGCTGCGATCACGATCACGCCTTCGGTGCCCTCGAAGCCGTCCATCTCGACCAGCAAGGCGTTCAATGTCTGCTCGCGCTCGTCGTGTCCGCCGCCGAGGCCGGCACCGCGATGGCGGCCGACCGCGTCGATCTCGTCGATGAAGATGATGCACGGCGCGTGTTTCTTCGCCTGCTCGAACATGTCGCGCACGCGCGAAGCGCCGACGCCGACGAACATTTCGACAAAGTCCGAACCGGAGATCGAGAAGAACGGCACCTTGGCCTCGCCTGCGATCGCGCGCGCAAGCAAGGTCTTGCCGGTGCCCGGCGGACCGACCATCAGCACGCCGCGCGGAATCTTGCCGCCGAGTTTCTGGAACTTGCCGGGGTCGCGCAGGAACTCGACGAGTTCGCCGACTTCTTCCTTCGCTTCATCGCAGCCTGCAACGTCCTGGAATGTGACCTTGACCTGGTCCTCGCCCTGCATCTTCGCGCGCGAACGGCCGAAGCTCATCGCGCCCTTGCCCGCGCCGCCCTGCTGCATCTGGCGCAGGAAGTAGATGATGAAGCCGACGAAGATCAGGTACGGCAGCAGGTTGACGATGATGTAGATGATCGACGGACCGCTCGACGGCTTCTCCTGCGAGAAGTCCACCTTGTGGTTGCGCAGGTCGTTGACCAGGTCCTTGTCGTCCGGACCCATGGTCGTGCCCTTGCTGCCGTTCTTGCGCTCGAAGCTCAGGACCGACATGTGCGACGGACTGTCGCCGGCGAACACCACCGTCTTGATCGCATCGGTATGCACTTCGTCCAGGAACGCGGAGTAGCCCACATCCTGGGCCGTTTCCGAAGTCCCTGGCGAGAATCTCTGGAACACCGCGAGCAGCACCACCGCGACGATCACCCAGAGCAGCAAATTTTTGGCAAGGTCATTCATGGATTTATTCCTGGGCGTGGCCCTGCTTCACAGTTTAGTCTTCTTACCCACCGCCAGCGCGTACACCTCGGTCGAGCGCTTGCGCGAGGCTTCGGGCTTGCGCATCACGACACGCACATAGTGCCGCTTCAGATCCTGAACATAGGCATCGAAACCCTCGCCCATGAACAATTTGGTCAGGAACGCACCGTCTGGTTTGAGATGCGCGTCGGCGAATTCGCGGGCTAGGTCGGCCAGTTGCATCGAGCGCGGCAAATCCACCGTGTCCATGCCACTCATGTTGGGGGCCATGTCGGAAAGGACAAGGTCCACCGAACGTCCGTCCAGCACCGCCTCCAGTTGTGACAGTGCGTCTTCTTCTCTGAAATCGCCGTGAATGAACTCCACCCCGGCGATCGGCGGCATCGGCAGGATGTCCAGCGCGATCACCGTGCCCTTGTCTCCCAGCATTCGCCGCGCGACCTGCGACCAGCCACCGGGCGCCGCGCCGAGGTCCACCACGACCATGCCGGGCTTGAGCAAACGGTCGCGCGCCAGCAACTCTTCGAGCTTGTAGGCCGCACGCGAACGCATGCCCTCGCTCTGCGCCTTCTTCACAAAGGGGTCGGCGAAATGCTCGCGTAGCCAAGCGGCGCTGCTCTTGCTGCGTGCCATGCGTCGGGTCGGAACCGTGAAAGTGGGCCCGCATGATACCCTTTCGGCCCGAACGACCGCCCCAAGCATCATGCCTATCGCACTCGCTACCGCCCAGAAGCGCTACTTGCGCACGCTCGCGCACAACCTCAAGCCGGTGATCCTGGTCGGCGCGAAAGGCATCACTCCGGCGCTGCTGGCCGAACTCGGCAGCGCGCTGGAGCACCACGAACTGATCAAGGTGAAGATCGCCGCGGAAGATCGCGACGAACGCGATGCATGGGTCGCCGAGATCGTGAAAGGCGCCGATGCGGCACTGATCCAGCGCGTGGGCAATGTCGCCACCCTGTTCCGCCCGCGCCGCAAGAATCCGGGCATCGTGCTGCCGCGCTAGCCCGGCGCCTGCCGTGTCGTTCATCCTGCAACCGCCGGAACACCCCTTCGCCGTCCGCTCGGTCGGCGACGACGCCATCGTCGTCAACGAACGCACGCTGACGACGAGCTTCTATCTCTCGCCCGAATCGCTGCATGAAAACTGGCCGCCGCGCAGCATCGACGCGCTGCAACCCGACGACCTGACCGGCCCGCTGGCGCTGGATCCCGAAGTCATCCTGCTCGGCACCGGCATCCACCAGCGCTTTCCCGCCGCAATCGTGATGGCGACCTGCCTGCGTCGCGGCGTCGGCATCGAAGTGATGGACAACCATGCCGCAGCGCGGACATTCAGCGTGCTGGCGAATGAGGGGCGGCGCGTGGTGGCGGCGTTTTTGCTGGGTTGACGTAGCGTGCGCTGCGCGCACGGATCGATCAATCACATGCGCGCAGCGCTCGGTACTCGTCACAGTTCAACCGCAAGCGTCCACGTTTCCGAAATGCGTTGATTTGTCCGACCAGCCAATCACGCCCTTGTCAGTCTTGACCTTGACCCACCAAACGGACACCGGCAGTGTCTTCTCCCTGCCCCAACAGGCAGCATCGTGCACGCAACGGTTCCGCATGTCCGGAAATTGATAGTCTGGCGGAGATTCTTCGACGAACATTTTGCCGCGGTGGGATACGAGATAATTGCCCTCACCGTAATACGTGTAGACCCAGACGATGTCTCCAGGCGCATACGTCACGCCAGACCCGCTGGTGTGAGGTCGTAGTACTTCGATCTGGCCCGGCTTGACGATGATTACCTTGCCCGTCAGACCTGTTGCCTTGTCTCCTTTCCGAAGCACGCCCACGACTTTTGCTTGAGGTTCCGGTCGGCTCAACAGAACTGTCCTGCGCTCTACCGTCCACTCGCGATAAGTACAGCATTCAAACGGGCAGACACCTTCATCAACGTAGGTGGATGGATGTGTCGCACGCGCGTTGACGATTGCGGGCACCGAGAGCAGGACCAGCCCGAGAAGCGCTCCGCTGATTGCGTTCATCATTTTTCCTTATCGGCTTGAAACGTGTTGCTGCGGATTAGCCGGCCTTCCGGCGCGTCAAACGTATAGCCTTCACGCCCGCTTCGCAGCCACGCTAGCCTTCAACAGCGCCATCAGCACCTTCGCATCCACATCCGCCATCCGCTGGATGTAGAGGCAGCCCTTGCCGGTCTTGTGCTTGCCGAGCTTGGCCAGGTTCGCTGCATGCGCGTCGAGTCCAGCCCCGAGGCCGATGTAGAGCGCCATCGCATCCTTGCGCGACGCGAAACCGAGCAGGCAGGTATCGCCTTCGCGGCCGCTGTCGTACTTGTAGTGGATGCTTCCGAATCCGACGATTGCGGCGCCCCACATCTTCGCGGGCTCGCCGGTCGCCTTCTGCATCATGGCCGCGAGCGCCTCGCAGTCCGCGCGTCGCGCCGCGTCGGGGATCCCCGCGAAATATGCCTCGACGCTGGCGTCGGTTTGCTGGGTCTTGTTTGCCTTCGCCACGACGGACTCCCGAATCGAGTGGAATGCCACGAGCCTGATGGACGATTACAAGTCGGATCGTGGCGGCCATTTGTAAGCCAGCCAAACCCCAAGGCACAAGCCGATGCTGAAACCGATCGGCAGCAGGCCGAAGTAGTTGTGCGGCGAAAGGAACAGTCCTTTCGCCATCAGGCCGCATCCGGTCGCAGCGATGGTCGCTGCTACATCCCACATCTTTACCGACGCGGGCAGCCATGCATATTTCCGCAGCGTCATCGGACCTTCGTCATCCTCGTCCAGCTCCCCGTCTACGTCCAATGCGATGGCGCTCAGGAAACCCAGTGCTATCGAAATGACGACCGACCACAGCGAGTGCATGCCCAGCAACACGTGGTCATCTCCAGGTAGCAGGGGCCAAAACAGCCCGCCTGCGACCGATGCCGCGAATGCAACGACACGAAGGTAGGCCGCTGTACCGATCACGAACCGATCAACGCGCCGGCAGATACTGCAACGGATCGACCGGCCTGCCATTGCGCCGGATCTCGAAGTGCAGCTCGTCGCGCGGGGCGCCGGAATTGCCCATCTCGGCGATCGGCTGGCCGGCTTTCACGCGCTGGCCTTCCTGCACGAGGCGCTTGCGGTTGTGGCCGTAGGCCGAGAGCCATTCGTCGGAATGCTTGATGATGATGAGTTCGCCGTAGCCGACCAGGCCCGAACCCGAATACACGACCACGCCGTCGCTGGCCGCAAACACCGGATCGCCCGCGTTGCCGCCGATGTCGATGCCTTGTTTGGTCGCATCGCCGGCCATGAAACGATCGAGCAGTGTGCCTTTCGCGGGCCAACGCCAATGGACGCCGCCGACCATGGCGACATCCGCTGGAATGATCGCGGCCGATGGAGTTTGCGAGATGGCGGGTACGATGCGCGGTGCGGGCGACGGTTGCGGGGGCGGCGATTGCACCGGAGCCGATGCGATCGGAACCGGTTGCGCCGGCGCGGACAGCGGCGGATGCACGGGCATCGACGGATTCGAAGGCGATGGCGTCGCGGCGATAGGCGCCGATACCCTGGGAGCCGGTGGCGGCGTGGCCGATGGCACGCTCTCGAACGGCGTCGGCATGGATTCCTGCGGTGCGCGCGCGGGTACCGGCGCACTCATGACCGGCTGCGGCATAACGCGCACCGGATGTTGCGATGGCGGCGTCTGCATTACCGGTTGGAACGGCGTCGGCGCATGCGCATGTTCGCCGTGCAGTTTCAGAATCTGTCCGACATAAATCGTGTACGGCGGCTCGATGCCGTTGATCGCCGCGAGGTCGCGAAAATCCATGCCGTTGCGGAACGCGATGCCGTACAACGTATCGCCACGGATCACTTCGATTTCGCCAGCGCCAACGTGGCGCGGCGCTGGCACCAAACGCCCCGGCGCGTCATAACGCCGCACGACATGCGCTTCGCCGCAGGCGGCGAGCAGCACGACCAGCGCGAGCAGTCCGACCCATCGCGCGCGATGCGTACGGCGTTGCGGCGCCGGCTTCGTTCGCGCACGTTTCATCCGTGCATCCCTCTCCAGACCAGCCATGCCACGAGTGCGGCAAAGAGTAGCAGGCCGACCCAGCCGAGCGGCTCGATCCAGCGATGCAGCGCGGCCTCGGCGCGTGCCCCACCGAGCTTGATCGCACCTGCCACGAGGAACACGCGTTTTCCTCGGCCGATGATCGCGCCGGCGAAGAACGGCAGCAGCGGCATGCCGACAGCGCCCGATGCAAGGGTGAAGATCTTGAACGGAACCGGCGTGAATCCTGCGATCAGCAGCAGCCAGAAACCGTGTTCCCTGGCCTGTTGTTCGATCGCGTGGAAGTGCGCTGCGTAACCTGCCTTGTCGATCCACGGCATCAACAGGTTCAGCGCGAAATGGCCGAGTGCGTAGCCTATGCACATGCCGATGATCGAGCCGCCGAGGCTGATCGCGGCATAGCGCAGTGCGCGATCTCGCCGTGCCAGGCACATGGGTGCCAGCATCACTTCCGGCGCGATCGGAAAGAACACTGCTTCGCACAGGCTCAACACGAACAGCAGCAACGGCGCGCGCGGAGATGCCGCCCAGCGCAAAGTGCGCGCGTAGATCGGGCCGAACAATTTCATTCAACGTATCCCTGCGCGACCATCAGACAACGCCTGGCAACAACGGCACGAACACCACGTTGCCCAGCGTTTCCGGTGTCCATTCGCCGTCCACGTTGCGCCAGCGCTGCAGGGCCTGCGAGGTCGATCCGCCGATCGGCGCGACCAGTACGCCGTGCGGATGCAGTTGCGCGAGCAGCGCCGGTTCGACCATCGCACCTGCGGCGGTGACGATGATCGCGTCGAACGGCGCATGCTCGACCCATCCGGTGCGGCCATCGTCGTGGCGTGTGCGCATGTTCTCGAAGCCGAGCTTGCGAAAGCGCTTGCGCGCAACGCGCAGCAGTTCGTCGATGCGCTCGACCGTATAGACCTCATCCACCAGCAGCGACAGCACGGCGGCCTGGTAGCCCGAACCGGTGCCGATTTCGAGCACGCGTTTC